>CAZCPK010000037.1:0-15421 GCA_964500755.1 uncultured Anaerolineales bacterium | reverse complement strand
TCGGCTGGCCCGATGAAACCCTGGGAGAACTTGTCCCCGATGTGTAACGCTCCCATCTTTCACGTTGCATTTCTTTGTTACTGTGTTATAATCTTCAGTTGCCGCTAATTCGAGGGGCAGTTTTTGGGGGTGAATAATGAATCTTGTTGAATCTTTAGAACGCCAGATGTTGAAGTCCGAATCGGAGCTACCCGGTCTGCGACCCGGTGATACCGTCAGAGTTCACTTGCGTATCGTGGAAGGTGAACGCGAGCGGGTCCAGCGGTTTCAGGGCACGGTTATTCGTTTGCGGGGTGGCGGAGCCAAACGCAACTTCACCGTACGACGCATTGCCGCTCACGGCATTGGGGTGGAACGCACGTTCCTGTTGCACTCACCGCGCGTCGAGAAAGTTGAAATTCTGCGTCGAGCCAAAGTACGCCGCGCGCAACTCTATTACTTGCGTGAGCGACGTGGTAAGGCCGCCCGCTTGAAGGAACGACGCTGAGTCCGCATTTGGGTATGGATAATTGATGCGGCCCTTGATCGGGATTACCGGGCGGAAGGATGCTTCCGCCCGTTTGCATAGCTCGTCCATGTATTCAGTGGGCGTGACGTACGTCCATGCGATTCTGGAGGCGGGGGGTGCCCCGGTGATTCTCCCGCCCGGTTTACAAGTCGATGCGTTACTGCTTGATCGTCTGGATGGCTTGTTGCTTTCCGGCGGCGAGGATATCGCCCCCGCCTATTATCATCAGGAACCTGCCGAATGGCTGGGGGGCGTTGATGAAAAACGGGATAGGACGGAGTTGGCCTTGATTGAAGGGTTGTTGGCGCGTCACCGTCCCATCCTGGGTATCTGCCGGGGTCATCAGGTGTTGAACGTGGCTCTGGGCGGTACATTGTATCAGGACATTGCCTCGGAGTTCTCGGATGAGGTGGAGCACGCATACATGTCCGGACGCCCCATGCAGGCGAACGTTCATACGGTGCACATTGTAGAGGGCAGTCGCCTGGCCGGGATTTTGGGTGGGGTGACCTTTGCCGTCAATAGCGCTCATCATCAGGCCGTCCGTCAGCCGGCGGAGGCGCTGACGCCCGTTGCCGAGGCGCCGGATGGCGTCAACGAGGCGCTAGAGATGCCGGACTATCCCTTCTGTCTGAGTGTGCAATGGCATCCGGAGGCGATGCTTAAAGGTGGAGATACGATGGCGCCGCTGTTTGCGGCTTTTGTCTCCGCTTCACAGAGAGATTTGTAACGGATGATTAGACGAAAATGCGGCAGGTATCAAGATGCCTGCCGCATTTTGCTATACAAGAGGATTCTTTTGCTGCGCTGTTAAGAGGTGGATGCCGGGTTTCCTTTTTTGAACGCCTCCAATTGCTGCTCCATCTCGAGACGGCGCTGATTTGCGGCCTCTCTGCCCTCTTTTATCAGCTGTTCAACGTATTCGCGGATCTGATCCTGTAGCTCCGGACCAGTTTCTGGCGCGAAGAGAAGAGCGAGCAGTCCACCGGTGAATACACCGAACATCAAGCCCCAGAAAAATGAGAATGTCTTTCGCATCACGTGCCTCCTTTCTTCCATGAGTGGAGAACTTGTCTCTTATTATACGTCGGGTGCGTCTTCATGCAACGTCGACGACCTCGCCTGGACTGGGAGTCTGCCAACCCCTTAGTCGTTCATTCCGAGGATGTCCGACTGGGGGTAATGACTTGTCCGGGCGAAGGGATACGGGATCGCAGGGTGAGTAACCAGCCGGTCCACCCCATACCCTCTTGTGTTTCACAAGGACGAATGTCCAGGACGGTCAGCGGCGCTCCGGTGGGCTGCTCGAGATAGAGATTGTACTGTTGGTCCGGCTCAACGGTGAAGTCCACGTAGCCCGACCCCTGCTGGGGACGCAGGCCGGTGATGGCGCGGTCGGCCCCTCCCGACCAGAGCAACCACGTCTCCACGTTGGGGATCCCTTCCGTCACGCGCCGTTCCTCTCCGCGAACGGTGGTGGTCGTCTGTTGGGTCAAGGACAGCGCGATCCGTGGTTGGGACAGGCACGTCCGCACGACGCTTGATATGACGTAGGTAGAGGTCAGCGGCGGGAGGGGGGTCGCCGTGGGGAGAGGTGGGGTCGCGGGCAGGAGGGTAGGAGATGGGGTAGCAGATACCTCGGGCGCGATGGATGTCGCGAGGTCCGCGGTGGGCAGCGCTACCTCAGCACCGGCGCCGGTATAGATGCGGACGCTCGGACTCTCCACGTTGTGCTGCCGGGCCAGCGCGGCCATGCGTTGGAGTATGGGAGAGGGCTGGCCCTGTGCGACGGCGATGTCCAGGGCCGCACTGAGCTCCTGACGGATTTCGGCTGCTGCGAGATTCATGAGCCGCGCTTCGGTGCGTTGAGGCGTCTCCTGGTACCCGTGGGCGAAAGCCGTCATGCGGATCCAATCGCGACGGTACTGCGACGCCATTTGGGGCGGATAATTGTCGACGTATTGCACCGGCTCGATCAGCCAGGCGTACGTGAGTCCCGCCGCCAAACCGAGCGTTAAGCCGATGACGAGCCACCAGCTACGCTTCATGGACGACCTGCTTTCTCTGAGGGCGTTGAAAGCGGTTCGGCCTCTTCCAGCGCCGTGATCAGCGCTTCCAGCGCTGCGAGGTCCGCCGAATCCGGCGCGTCCTTGAGCAGGCGACGGTGGAGCGCTCTCACGACAGGCAACGGTTGCTCCACGTCGAGCTGCGCGAGGCGCACCTGGGCTGCGTGGAGGTCGCTGTCAACCGCATAGGTTTGCGCCACCAGGTGCACGTATTCGTTACGGTAGACGGCGCTAAGATTGGCTGGCGTCGTGTCGTAGTAGCGTACGGGCACGAACCACCCGATGAGCAGTCCCAGGCCCACGCCGCCCGCGAGGCCCAGTAGCAGGAGCTGCCAGCGCTTCACGCAAGCAACTCCTCGGCGTAGGCGAAGAGCGCCGGCGTGCCCCCCGTGTGCCAGAAGAGAATGCGATTATTTTCGTCGAAGATGCCCTGCTGAACCAGATCGATCAATCCGCCCAGGGCGCGCCCCGTGTAGACCGGATCACAGAGCAGGCCTTCCAGCCGGGCCATCTGACCGACGGCGTTCTTTTCCAGATCGCTGACGACGCCGTAGCCGCCGCCCAGGTAGTCATCGAGGACGATAAACGTTTCGGGATCCAGGGAGAGGGAGAGCCCCAACTGCTCCTCGGTCTCGACCGTGAGTGTGGCGAGTGTATCTTTGAGCGTCGCTTCTTGCTCCGCGATACTGACCCCTACGATCCGGGTCTCCCAGCCCAGGGCTCGCGCGCCCACGATGAGTCCGCTCTGGGTGCCGCCGCTGCTGGAGGCGATCAGAATGGCGTCGAAATTCAGCTCCTGGTCCCGCGTCTGCAGGTAGAGTTCGAGCAGCCCTTCCACGAAGCCACAGACACCCAGGGCATTACTCCCCCCGTAGGGGATGACGTAGGGGCGGCGCCCGGCTTTCCGTTGCCTCTGCGCTTCGGCCTTGAGCGCGGACATCAAGGGCCGGTCTCCGGCCCAGTGTATCTCGGCGCCGAGGAAACGGTCGAGGAGATAGTTGCCTTGCGCTGATTCGGGTGCATCGCCCCCCAGCACCAGCGCGCAGCCCAGCCCCACATGGGCTGCGGCCGCGGCCGTCTGCCGGGCGTGATTGGATTGTTGGGCGCCGGTGGTCATCACCAGGTCCGCGTCCTGCCGGCGGGCGTCGGCTAACAGATATTGCAGCTTGCGGATTTTGTTGCCGCCCATCCCCAGACCGGTCAAATCGTCTCGCTTGATCCAGAGATCGGGCCCCCCAAGTGCCTCCGTCAGTCGGGGGAGATGCATCAACGGTGTGGGAAATGCTCCCAGGCTCACCGGGTTTAATGCCTCCAGGGCGTTCCACAGTCTTTCGTGTCGCTTCATAATTGTAGCCTCCTGGCGTTATGATACCTCGGAACGCCGCGAGAGCAAAAAAGACTCCACGTCACGGTGGTGATTACCTATAAGTCTACTATCGTTCACGCGTCGACTGCTTTTCACCGCAGAGAGCGCGGAGTACGCAGAGAAAAGCCAGGGTCTCTATCTCTGCGCGCTCCGCGAGCCCGACAGTGAAATGTGGGCCATTATCAACACGTCACCGGATGACATCGCGTGCGGGTCTCCCCACGTTGGACTCTTTTCCTCCGCGATGAATAGTGTATACTACGCTGTATAGTGGTTGGAGGAGATCATTTGCGAGTTTTGATGCTTTCTAAGGCCTGTGTGGTAGGGGCCTATCAGCGGAAGTTGGAGGAGATGGCGGCGGAACCTGGAGTGTCGCTGGTGGTCGCGGTGCCGCCATCGTGGAAAGGACGGGCTGGAACGGTGCAGTTGGAACGCGCGCATACCGCCGGTTATCGACTGATGCTGCTTCCGCTGGCCCTTAACGGGGCGTTTCATCTGCACTTCTACCCGACGTTTGGGCGATTGCTGCAGCAGGTCGAGCCGGATCTGGTACACATTGACGAGGAACCCTATAACCTGGCGACCTTTCTGGCAAATCGCGCGGCGCGCCGTAACGGCGCCCGCACCCTTTGGTTCTCCTGGCAAAATCTCAACCGTGGGTATCCCTGGCCCTTCTCTTGGTTTGAGCGGTACAATCTCCGGCATGTCGACTATGCCCTGGTAGGCAGTCAGACGGCGGCGCGCGTCTGGCGACAGAAGGGATACGCCGGGCCGCTGGCGGTGATTCCGCAGTTTGGCGTCGACCCGACGATTTTTGCCCCCCCGGAGGCGTCGCGGGATTCGGACGGTCTGCACCTGGCGTACGCCGGTCGTCTGGCTCCGGAGAAAGGCGTGGATCTGTTGCTCTCTGCGGTCGCCGACCTGTCAGGGACGTGGCGGTTGACGATTCTGGGGGAGGGACCGGCGCTTTCAGCGCTGCGGGCACAGGTCGCCGGGAGCCCGTGGGCGGAGAGGGTGACGTTTCGGGCGCCCATCTCTTCCCTCGCCATGCCCGATTTTTATCGCGAAATTGACGTATTGGTGCTGCCGTCGCGTTCGCGCCCAAACTGGACCGAGCAGTTCGGGCGGGTGCTGATCGAGGCGATGGCGTCCGGCGTCGCCGTCGTCGGCTCCGACTCCGGTGAGATTCCCCACGTTATCGGGGATGCCGGACTCGTTTTCCCGGAGGAGGACGTTGCAGCATTGCGCGCAGCTCTCCGTCGCCTCCTGGAGGAGCCGAGGCTGCGCCGAGCGTTGGGTGTGCGTGGACGGAGGCGCGTTCTGGAGCATTTCACCCAGCGGTACGTCGCGCGCGAGACGGTCAACGTCTATCGAGAGATGCTGAAGTGAAGCTCTGGTTGATCCTACGCCGTTGGTGGTTGCATTTCTGGAGTCGTTGGGCTTATTGGGTCGGGACGACCTTCATGCATCTGGGCAACGTCCGAGGTGAACGACGGTTATATGATCTCGCGTTGGATTGGTTCGCGCGGGCGTCACGCTGGGATTCATCCTTTGCTCGCCCTTATCTGGAGCGGGGTGTGATCTTCTGGCGGGAGCTCGATCACCCGCGCCGGGCCATTATCGAACTCAGCAAGGCGTTGACACTCAATCCCGGCTTACACACCGCGCGTTTTAATCGCGCCATTGCGTATCAACAGCTGGGCGAGTATGCGCGAGCCAGGAAAGAGTTTCAGAGCTACCTTGAACGTGGTGAGCATCCCCACTGGCGCGAGTATGCCAGCAAGATGATCGAGGAGTTTAGGGACCAGGAGCGTGCTTGAGGGAAGTCGGTGAACTGATCTCGTTTCTGACTTTGCCAGGGAAGGGGAGGTAGAGCAAACTTCCACACCAGGGTTGCTTGGAGGGTGAGATGAATTTCAGGAATCTGCGAGTGTTGATCGGGTGTCTGTTACTGCTGGGCCTGGTAGCCTGTGAGGACGTCGCCCCCACTCCCAGCGCGACGGCGATCGAAGAAGCGAGACGCTTTACGTTCCCGGGCGTACGGTTCGTCGCTCCGGCGGAGACGTTGTGTCGGGAGGCCAGTCAGTTGCGTCTGCAACCGTTGGTTGAAGGGGAATGGCCTCAAGGTGAGGCCGCGACCTGGACGGTACGAGACGCGGACGCGACAGCGCCCCTTCTGGAAGGGACGTGGGCGCCGGCCGAGCGGGATCTCTTCGTCGCGCTTCCCAAAGGGGAGTCTTTCCCACCCGGTCTATACACGGTGACGTTGGAGATGGCGGGCGAATCCCTGGGCCGGCATACCTTCAAGGTGTTGGAGCAACCTCCGACGCTGGTGACCACGACGCTGGGCTATACGCCTGACGGGCCCTACGTCGAGGCGTTCGCTGCGCCGTTGCCCGTCTTCTACGTACATTATCGTTACGAGGGTGTCTGTCCTGGAACGCCGCTCTGGGTCGCGGTACGTCAGGAAGATGCGTTGCTCGTCAACCGTCAGACGACGTTGGAGGCCGTTGCCGGTGAAGGCGCGCTGCCGTGTTACGCGGCGGGCGGTGAGCTTTTCGAGAGCGGCGCGTACTCCGTTACCCTGGGATTGGGTGGGGGCCCCGTGACCACGTTACCCTTTCGGATCGAGAGTGGTGAAGTGCCGCCCCGGCGCTATACGCCCCGGTGCGGCGCGCCGTTTACGGCGATCGGTCTCTCTCCAGACGGGGAGCCGTTCCAGCCTACCGACACCTTTCCGTGGTACACGCAGGGCGTCTACGTCGGCGCTGCGTGTCGGGGACTCCCCCCGACGTTTCCCTGGAGCGTGACGTGGTATCGGAATGGAGAGGCGCTGGCGACCCACACCGGACAGTGGCAGGGCGCGGAACGAGAAACCGTCTGGGATAGCCTCGGGGGGACGGAGAACAATCCTTTCCTGATCGCCGGAACGTATACCGTCACGCTGACCATCAGCGATACGTTGACGTTGGAGACGGGGTTTCGCGTGGTGCCGTATGTGCCGTCTGAGTCCGAAACAGGAGATTGACAGCGCTTTTACCACCTGCTACGATGTAATCAGAAGTGGTATCTAGAATTTTCAAGTTGGAATTACGGTATGAGGTGCCGCGCACCTGCGATGATCCGGTCATGGTGGATAGAATCCCTGCCAGCGTGCACGAAATAGCATTCGAAGGGGCTGTGCACCGGGGTGCGTCCTCATGTCGTAATTTCAGATTTTCAATAATTGCCGTGGGGTCACCACTTCAGGAATTTCTGGGTGAGTTATTGCTGGCCAGGTGACCAATTGACGAATGGACCACCAGACCATTTCTCAAGGAGGTCGTTATGAGTATTATAATCACCCTTTCTCGACAGTTAGGCAGTCGGGGCAGTTACATTGCGGCCGCGGTCGCCCGGGAGTTGGGGCTGCGCTACTTGGACCGCGAGATTCTCCACCGGGCTGCCGAAATGGCCGGGTTCCCGGATGAGGAGATGATTGCCAAGCTGGAGCAGCGGGAGCACGTCTCGGGGATACTGGATCAGATTTCTGAGGCGCTGGCAATGATCCCGCCGGTTCCTACCATCCCCAGCGCCACCTTGCGCGAAGGCTATGCTTATGATGAGATGGTTTCTACCCTGATGATGGAGGAGGGCCTGGACTATGAAGAGGCCCTGGCGCACATGGAGGCCGAACGGCAGCGGACGGAGATGGCCCGGGAGTACGGCTCGTTGATCCGCCAGGTCATCCTGGAGTACGCTCAGAGCGGCGACGTGATGATCGTGGGACGGGGTGGACAGGTGATCCTGGGGGAGATGTCCCGCGCGCTTCATGTGCAGGTGATCGCGCCGGAGGACGTTCGTGTCCAGCGGCTGGTGCGACGGACCGGCATCGATGAGAAGGAAGCCCGGACACAGGTGCGCCGGAGCGATCGTGAACGTGCGCGGTACATGCGGCGCTTTCACGACGCGGAGTGGCGAGATGCCGATCTCTATGACCTGGTGCTCAATACCCGCAAGATGTCGGTCTCCACGGCGACGACGTTGATTTGCGAGGCGGCGCGTCAGATTTCCGTCTAGGGCTCTCGCCAAGAATACGCAAGCGCCCCTCGCATGAGGGGCGCTATTTTGCTTCCGGGACTCGTTCCGGCTAGAGCAGGCCCAGGCGACTATAGTCTCCCAGTGTCAGCGTGAGGGCCTTGGGCCGCATGGGGGAGCGTTTGAGCTCCACGTTGCGCCCGATCAGACTATCTTGAATGCGGGCCGGCAGGTCCTCCAGCACGCTGTCCTCCAGCACGATCGACCGCTCGATCTCGCTATCCTGAATCACGACGTCGTGCGCGATGGACGTAAACGGGCCCACGTAGGAGTTGACGATGCGGGTGTTCTCGCCGACGATGGTGGGACCCCGGACCACGCTATTGATGATTTCAGCGCCTCGCTCCACGGTCACGCGACCGTCTACCTTGGAATCGCGGTCCACGTACCCCACCTGCTCCGGTTCTAGCTCCTCCAAGACCAGGCTGTTGGCCTCGAGCATGTCGGCCGGTCGGCCCGTGTCGATCCACCAGCCACGGTGGATGTAGGGATAGACCGCGTACTCCTGCTCTACCAGCCACTGAATGGCGTCGGTGATCTCCAGCTCGCCGCGCCGTGAGGGGCGGATGGCGTTGACCGCCTCGAAGACGTGGTGGTCGAACATGTAGATACCCACCAGTGCCAGGTTGGAGGGGGGATGCTTGGGCTTCTCGATCAGTCGTACGATACGTCCTTCGGCGTCGAGCTCCGCCACGCCGTATTCCTGCGCGTAGGGCACCTCGGTCAGGACGATCTGACTGTTCCACTCGGAATCGGCGAATTCCCCGATGAGCGGCGAGATGCCGCCCTCGATCACGTTGTCGCCCAGGAACATCACGAAGCGGTCGTCGCCCAGGAAATCCTCGCTGATCTTGACGGCGTGCGCCAGGCCCAGCGGCTCTTTCTGCGGGATGTAGGTGACGTGGACGCCCCAGCGGCTGCCGTCGCGCACGGCGTTCTGGATCTCCCTGGCAGTATCCCCAACCACAATGCCGATGTCCGTGATGCCGGCGTCGCGAATGGCTTCGATCACCCGGAAGAGAATGGGCTTGTTGGCGACGGGGATCAGCTGCTTGGCGCTGGTAAAGGTCAGGGGATACAGGCGGGTACCGGTGCCTCCACTCAGAATAAGTCCTTTCATAACTCCTCCCGGCTCTCTCTATCTGTGGCTGTGCTAGGTTTTAGGGGCGTCAGTAAGCACGCTGCCCAGAATATTAACGTCGAATTTCTTCAACTGCTCCTTGGCCTCAAGCACCCGGTCCCGCCGCGTGTGACCGGCCTGGGTGACCAGCAGCAGTCCGTCGACCTTGGCGCCCAGCGCGGGCGTGTCGACGGCGGCGGTCACGGGGGGGGCCTTCAGGATCACGAGATCCGCCTGTTGCACGAGGTGCGTCAGCAACGCGCCCATCTTCTCGGAGCTGAGCACGTCGGCGGCGTTGGTCGGTGCGGGGCCGGCGGGCAAAAACTCCAGGTTGGGAACGTCGGTCGCGACGGTCGGCAATGCGCTCTCCAGCGCGAGAATCGCCTGGGCCAGGCCGCTGACGTTAGGGACCTCGAAGATCTCGTGCAATTGCGGATGGCGAAGGTCGGCGTCGATTAACATGACGCGCTTGCCCGCCTGGGCGGTGGCAATCGCCAGGTTGACCGCGACGTCGACAGCGCGGCTATTACCAGTCTGCTCCGCCGGCAGCGCGACCACCAGGGTCCGCACCGGCTGGTCCAGTCCCGCGTATTCCAGGTTTACCCGCAGCGCTCGATACCCCTCCGCCGCGGGGGAGTCCGGTGCGGTCAGCATCACGACGTTCTCTTCCTGCATTGTCTCTCCTTCCTGGTTCTGAGTTATCTTTGCTTGCCTGTCGTGGACATCCTCCGGCAAGATGACTGCATCCCACTTAAAGAAACTGCGCCGCCTACTTTTTGGTTTGAGATGTGGGGGGGATGACGCCCATCACGGTCATGCCCGTCTTTCGTTCGAGCTCGCTCGCCGACTGGATCAGTCCGGCGTTGAGCCATTCCACCCCGACCACGACCAGAGCGCCCAGCAACAGTCCGAAGATCCCTCCGGCTGCCGTGTTGATCAGTTTCTTCGGTCGCAGCAGGCGATAGGTGGGCTCCTCAAGAATGGTGGCGAAGACTCGATCGGGTTTCAGCTGTTCTTTGTTCTGCTGCTGCCGCCACTTCACCAGCTCGCTCGCCCAGGCTTTGGCGATGCGGTTAGCCAGCTCGCCGTCGTGATCGTCGACGTCGATCTGAATGGTCATGTCCTGAGAGTCCGAGGCGATGGTGACGTTGCTCTTCAGATCATCGGGTGTGTAGTAGAGGTCGAGTTGTTCGATGATCCGTTGAGCGATCGGACGTCGATACATGAAGGCGACGTACGAATCCAACAACATCTTGACCGTCTGAGCGGCGCCGAAGTCCGTCCGTCCCTGGATGCCCACCTTGACGCTGGAGCGGTAGACCTCAGGCTGGACCAGGCTGAAACCGAGGGCGCTGACGGCGGTCACTACAGCGACGAGGGCGATGATCCAGCCGCGCCGCCGAACAATGTCCACGTATTCCTGAATGTTCACGTTTATCTTCTCCTCCCGCAGTTTAACGCCCACGCAGCCGCAAGCGGACTTCACGGCAGTAGGGACAATGCGCGCCGCGATAGTCGCGACCGCAGGTGCGGCACGTTTTGGTTTCGGATGGCGCTTCGCTCTGGGTGGGGATCAGGATCAAGGTAACATCTTTATCGACTTGCTCTTCCAGCCAGTCCTCCAAATCAACATCGTTAATCTTCCACCGGCCGGATTCCAGGTCTTGATGGATCCGTCCTTGAGCAATTTTACCATCCAGTTGATAAGCTTCCGACGCTACTTGACGAATATTCGCTTTACGAAAAGCTCCCATAACACCTCCACGGGCCATTATAAAGGCTTTGAGCAGGAGAGCAAGAGAATTGTGCCATTAGGGGGTGGCGTCCGTCCAGAGCAGGACACGGCTTTCCCGTAGGGAGATGGGGCTCTCGCGGTAGAAGTACCAGGCGAGGCCGTCGGCGCAGACGGGGGGAAACGCCTGGCTGCACGGCGAGAAGGCGCCGCTGCCCAGACGGTGGACGGCGACGAAGGTCGCGCCTCGCAGGCGCTCCCCGCCGGTTTCCGCACCGGAATAAGGATCCGGTGTGATGATCAGATCCGGCGACGACGCGGGCCAGCCGTCAACGACGTGCAAATTGGGCAGGTCGTGCAGCGCCCAGTGGACCGTCGTGGTGGTCAGCGCGGAACCTTCGACCAGCACGACTTCAAAGGACTCCGGGCTGGCGCCCTGGGCCAGACGAAGGTCTTCGATGAGGCGCCGGAGGTTGCGGAGATCCCGCGAGGCCGCCGGGCCGACCAACGGCTCGTGCGGGTCGTTGGCGCGTAGGATCGTCACACCCCAGCCGAAGCCCGCCTGAAACAGTAAGAGAACTGCGATGGCGCCGACCAACAGGCCGCGCCAGGCCGCCTGGGTCGTAAGCAGCGTGGCAAAGCCCGCCGTCAACAGCGCCTGGACGGTGAAGACCAGCAGAAGCAGGACGATCTCCATGCCACCGCGCAAGGTCGGCGAAACCTGGCGGATGATGATGGAGACGCCGAAGAGCCAGAAAATCAGGCTCAGGCTGCCCTGAAGCAAGATAAAGCCGCGATACTTCCGTGTTCGAGCGATGAGGTGGTCCGCCGTGCGTCCCGCCAGCAGCGCCAGGGGGAGGACGAGCGCGAGCAGGGCGAGCGCTGTCGCGCCGGGACGTAGCGAGACGAGCACGCCGGCTAACAACGCCCACAGTCCCAACGTCAGGCCCAGAGGAGAGCGTTCACGATTGGATCTGACCAGGCCGATGGAGGCCAGCAGGAACGTCAGCGGTTCGTAGAGGAGCAGCAGCGCGATGTTGGCCGACGGCGTCGTGTGGGTGCGCCAGCCGCGTAGCCAGGTCATGAGGCCATCGCCCAGACCACTCCAGCCGCCCCAGTGAAAGCCGCCGGCAATGGCGACCAGCGCCGCGCCCAGGACGCCGATGAGCAGTCCCCGCCTCAACGTCGATACTGAGGGCTGGGGATACGTCCGCTCGAGGCGCTGCGTGATCAGCCAGGCCAGCAGCGCGGGCAGCAGGGTATCGAAGAAGACCGGGCCGCCGGTGAGGCCCAGGATCACGCCGCCAGCCAGCCAGCCCGCTCCCAGCTTCTGGTAGAGCGCCGTGACAATCAGCGTGGCGCCCAACGCACCGACGACCGCGCCGTCCAGGTGGCGCGAGGCGAAGAGCGTGATGGGTGAGAGTGCCAATAGCCCGCCGGCGATCAGCGCGCCCCCGTCTCCCAGCTGCTTGCGCCAGAGCAGGGGCGTCAGCGCCAGCCCCACCCCGCATAGGACGGGCAACAGGCGGGCGACGACGTCGGTCGCCGGCAGCAAGGTGAAGAGCAAGACGTTGCCGTTGAGCAGGAAGGGACTGGCCGTGGCCAACGGCCAGTCACCGCCCGTGCTGACCTGCCAGGCCGGGAGCGCCAGCGTGGCCTCACCCGGGGCCAGGGGGACGGCGTTAAGGGAGACGAGGCGCAAAGCTAGTGCCAGGGCAATCAGGGGGATCCAGTAGCGGGATATCGCCTTTTCCATGTCGTTCCTTTCGTTCTCATTCGTATGGTATCATGTGCTCACCTACAGTATGCTGTAAAACCGGGCCCTGGCTACTCAGCCGGCGTCTGATTCCGGGGGAGGACACGGTAGATCTGTACGTCCAGTTGATCGTAGACAGTGGGGAAGAGGGCGGCGAACTTCTTAAGCCCTTGCTCCGGGTAGCGGGTGCGCTCCACCGGGCCGACGTAGACGTATTGCACCTCGTAGCGTTCCAGCAGCTCCCAGGTGCGGGCCGGATCGCTGGTGGTGAAGAGCTCCTCGATATCCTGCTCCCGTTGCGCCTGCTCCCCGTAGGTACCGCGCCACTGACGCTCGTGTCCCGCCCAGCCTAGTACTGTCGGCAGCCCGGTCAGCGCGGAGATGCGGCCCTCGTAGACGTAGGCCTTATGCTGGTCACCGGGCGTCTCCAGGATCACGGGGCGCCCGTCCAAACTGGCGTTGAGCCACTGGACGGCGGTCCAATCCTCCGCGTGGCGCTCGGTCAGCCAGGCCGCGCCGTCCAGCGTGCCGGTGCCGGCGGTCCCGTAGAACCCCCGGTTCTGCGCCGCGCGCGCGGGGATGGCGTAGACGGGATAGAGCAGCCCCGCTGCAATGGCGATGCCGGTCAGGCTCATCAGTACCCAGCGCCCCGGGGTGGGTTCGCGGATCGTCGCCGTCCGCACGAGCCACCAGGCGGCGACCAGGCTCCAGAGTACCCACGCCTGGAAGTAGAACTTGAAGATGGTGTTCATGCGGGTGCTGAAGACGTCTTTGAGAAAGATGAACTCCGGCGTCAACGTCAGGCCGAGGCCCAGCAGGGTCATCAACAACGGGAACGTCAGCCCTTCCGCGGTGGTCTTCTCTCCGTGCTGTAGCAGTGCGTGGATGGCGGTCACGACGCCGACGAGCAGCGCGAGCGCCGTCCACGGGTTGAGCAGCCGGTCACGTAGCGCCCGCGTCACCACGGTGAGGTCGACGTCGACGCCCATAACCTGCTCGCCCCGCAGGACGGCCTGGACGTAGGGTGCGCCCATAATCACGCCGAGCACCAACGTGACCAGCGAGATCCCCAGCAGCACCGCCAGAGTCCAGCCCAGGAGGGCCAGGGCTTGCGTCTTGGTGCGGCGGGCGGTCTCGACGATAAGCGCCGCCACCGGGATGACGAAGGGGGCGAACATCACCGCGAACTGCGCGGGATGGGTCGCGTTGAAGATGTTGGGCATGATGCCGCCCGCCTGGGAGCGCAGCCCGATCCAGAACGGCAGGTAACAGAGAACGCTCAACACGCCCAGGAGCCCGGCCTCGGGTACGCAGGCCAGGACGTGGCTGAAGAGCGGTGCGTCGGTCTTGCGGTACGTCGCCAGGACGTACGCGCCGACGACCAGCGCCCAGTAGATGGGCAAGTCCCAGGTGTTGAGAAAGCCCAGTGCGCCCAGGACGAAAGCGTAGCCGATCCAGTGGGGCAGGCGGGCCAACAGCGTCCGTCCGTATTCGCGCCAGCCGGCGGGGCGATTCAGCAACTCGCGGAGAGGCGCGGCGACCGGCAGGCGTTCACGGTCGCGCCAGAGATTGAGCGCCAGCGCGATGGCCAATAGGACGAAGGGCAGCCCCAGCAGATGCGGGTGCATATCGCCCAGGATAAAGCTGAAGGCCGGGAACTCGTCGATCACCTCCTGATCGACGGGATTCTGGAGGGTGCTGATGGGCGCGTAGTCGTGTAACGTGCGGGAGGCGCGCCACCAGTCGAAGTTTTGTGGCGCCGTCCAGGCGCCGGGCGACGGCGGCGCGGTGTTGAGGGTGCGGATGTCCAGCCACTGCCAGAAGGCCGCCGGGAAGAGCCCCCGGCGGTGCAGGAGCTGCAGCAGCGCCGTCGCGTTGCCCGTCACGAGCAGGAGGAGCGGCGCCAGCAGCGCGCCCCAGGGCCGGCGCTCCCGCAGCAGGTCGTAGACGAGGCCGTAAGCGGCGACCGCGGTCAGAGCGAACCAGGCCGCGTTGCTCAGGTTGAAAGCGATCGTCGCCGGCAGCGCCGCGACGCGCGTCAGCATCCCCAGCAGCAGGTAGCCCAGGTAGTAGTAGGAGATGGCGAAGCCCGAGAGCCAGGGGTCGTGCGGGGGCATGGCGGGGCTGCGCAAGACGGCGTTGAGGAAACCGATCTCCATCCATTTCTCCCCGCCCGCCGTCACAATCTGGGGTTGCGTGCTCCGCACCAGGGCCCAGGCCAGAAAAGCGATCAGGAAGAGCGCTTCGCTCACCATCACGAAGGTGCGCTGCTCGCGCCACCAGCCGGGGAGCTCCTGCCAGTGACCGCGCATTTTCCAGAGCCCGAAGCCGAAGAGCGCGAGGGCCGCTGTGAGGGCCGCGCCGCCGGTGACGCCCCACAGATGCGCGATGCCGCCCCACCAGAAGATCACGCCGCTGAAGAGGAGGCCCAATGCCTTGGCGGCGGTGTAGCCCCGAGAGCGTAACTTTTGCAGCCAGACGAAGGCCAGGGGTAAGCCGGCGATGGTGAAGAGCTGTAACGTGAGATACCAGGATAGTAATTGTCTACTCATGTGCATAGTATGGCCTCGGATTTGAGTTTTGGCAAGTATTGGCTCCTTCCAAAAATGGTCAGGTAGTTGCTTGGTCACTTAGTTGGTCGGTTGGTCGCTTGGTCAATCTTCAGCTATACCTCTAGCTACCTGTGACTTTCGTGGATATATGAACAATTCGCTCTTATTAACAAGACTGCACAGCCAGCCCTAAGTAAGTCCGTAAAAGTTTCTTTACTCCAGACTTATTCACCATCCGCTCCCC
>CAZCPK010000036.1:0-15781 GCA_964500755.1 uncultured Anaerolineales bacterium | reverse complement strand
CGGCGGCGAGGGCGCGCAGACCTGGCTCGACGAGCTGATCTGGCGCGAGTTCTACCTGATGATCCTCACCCACCATCCCCGCGTGCGACAGGAGAGTTTCCGCGAGAAATATCAGGACCTGGCGTGGGAGAACGACCCGGACCACTTCGCGGCGTGGCAGGCCGGGCGGACCGGCTCTCCCGCCGTCGACGCGGGGATGCGTCAGCTGCGGGAGAGCGGGTGGATGCACAACCGCGCCCGCATGATCGTCGCTTCCTTCCTCACCAAGGATCTGCTCATCGACTGGCGCTGGGGTGAGCGCCACTTTATGCAGCACCTGGTCGACGGCGACCCCGCTTCGAACAACGGCGGCTGGCAGTGGTCGGCGGGGACCGGCACTGACGCCGCGCCCTACTTCCGTATCTTCAATCCCATCCTCCAGGGTGAGAAGCACGACCCGCGGGGCGACTATATCCGGCGCTGGGTCCCCGAGCTGCGGGCTGTGCCGCAAGAGTACCTTCACCGCCCATGGACCATGCCCGAAGCTGTGCAACGCGAGGTCGACTGCGTCATCGGCGCGGACTATCCGGCGCCCATCGTTGACCATCAAGCGGCGCGCGAGCGGACGTTGGCGGCGTACAAGGCCGCCCGGAAGGCGACGTGAATCCCTTGCAACCGGAAGTTTACATCTCTGTGGACGTGGAGACCGCGGGCCCGAACCCCGGCACCTACTCTCTGCTCTCCATCGGCGCGTGCCGGGTCGACGATCCCAGCGCGGGCTTCTACGTCGAGCTACAGCCGGTGAACGAGAACTTGCTCCCCGAGGCGCTCGCCATCAGCCGGCTCTCCATGGAGCAATTGGTCGGAGAGGGCGTGCCGCCGAAGGAGGCCCTGGAACGCTTCGCCGCCTGGCTGGACGAGGTGGTCCCCGCCACGCACCGCCCCATCTTTGTCGCTTTCAACGCGCCCTTCGACTGGATGTTTGTCAACGATTACTTCCACCGCTATCTGGGACGCAATCCCTTCGGGCACGCGGCGCTGGACATCAAGGCGTTCTACATGGGGCAGCGGGGCGTCTCCTGGGCGCAGACGTCGCTGCCGGACGTCAGCGCCTGTTGCCTTCACGGGCGCGAGCTGACGCACAATGCGTTGCACGACGCCCAGGATCAGGCCGAGCTCTTCCGTCAACTTTTGGCGGAGACCGGGTCTTCCTGACTCCTCTCTTATTTACAATGTGCGTGGATTAATTTGGGAGATTTCTTGAAAGTCGGACTGTCCAAGGGAGGACACTAATGAATGCGAAGCAAAGACACACGGTGGATGAGGAACTGTCCCGCGTCCTGGAATCCGCCCGGCGATTGGACGTGGAAATGGACGAGACTGAGGCCCAACAGTGGCTTTCGGCCATGTCCGGGGGAGATGCACAGAAGGACGTGGTGATCGACGTGGAGAGCGGCGTCTTCGGGCACCGCGTCAGCATGCTAGATTTCAGCCCCGAGGAGTTGGCCCGCTTCCGACGCATCGGAAAGATCGTCGAGTTTGAGGATACGCCCGGTCAGGTGGAGACGGCGCTGGCGCTCTCAGGCTCGGCGGCGCAGTCGAAGATCCAGTTGTATCCGGGGGACGCCGATTACTTCGAGCGCGTGAACATCATCGCCAAGACGCGCGAGGAGGCCTGCCGCGTCCTGGGGAAGCTGATGCGCGAGAAGGCGCTGACGACGCGCGAGGGCGATACCTACCAGCTCGTCGAGGTCAAGATGGGTTCGTACCCGGAGACTGTGGTGCGCGGTGATGTCACGCATCCGTCTGGGAGCCCCATCTCCTGGTCACCGCCTGAGGTCGAGGCCGGGCAGATCGAGGCGGAGCGCCCCGACGGCACGCCCATTACGCTCCGTTGGTCGGAGATGATCCAGGAGCCCGGCTGGTGTAAGTTGGACTGGGTGGTAACCGATTCCATCCGGGGACAGCTCTCCCAGGCCAGCAACATGCTGGACGTGACGTGGGAGGCGCCTGATGGCACCATCACGCCGCTGGACGGCTACCTTGACCCGTATTTCCAGGAGGTTTACCTGCAAGCAGAGAGTATTCCCATCTTCTCCAAGTTGGCGCGGCACGTCAGCACCGACGCGCTGGATGACTATGTCGCGGAGTTGGAGAAAGAAGTGCATAAATACCTCAGCCACCGACCGGCGAACTACGGCAAGGCAGCCAAACGCATGTACAACATCTTCCGTCTGACGGGGAACTACGAGGTGGCCCTCTTCCTGCGTGAGCTCTTCGACGAACCGACGACCATCCTCTACCAGATCTGGTCGCTGATCCGCACACTGGAGGAGGCAGCCCAGCCGGAAAGCAACATCTCCCGAGAGGACTTGATGTCCCAGGCCGATGCGTTGATCCTGGACGCCGTCGACGCGCTGGAAGGCGAGCAGGAGCAGGAGGTCGTGCGACGATTGCTGCGGTTGCGCGACAGTCTGTCGGAGTACGAGCGCGAGGATAGCGGGTTGCCCGCGCGCGTCAAGGCGGCGCAGGCTGAGGTCATCAACGTGGTCAATAACTTCTTCTACGAGAAACTGACCGGTCTCCCGGCGCTCAAGGCCTACATCCAGTGTCTCGAGACGGAGAGCGAGATGGCGGCTTGTCGCCTGCGGCTGGCGGAGAAGGACGAGTAGGTCGGTTGTCCGGCCCCAAGTCCATAGTTGAACCGTGAGACGTGAAGCGTGAGACGTGAAGCGTGAGACGTGAGGCGTAAAAAGCCCCCAGACGTTTCACGTTTTACGTTTCTTGAATCTGGTCATTCGATACCTGGAGGGATGCACGATGCAATGGCTCAAACGACGGTGGTGGCTCATCCTGTTGGCGCTCGTGCTGCTTGGCGTGGGTGGCTTTGTGGTCTGGGGGAACACGCCCCTGGGTCCCCTGCCCGAGGCGGTGACGACGTTACAGTCCGACGCGGTGGTGACGGTCGACGCCGATCCCTGGTATACCTTCACGCCCACCGCCGGGACACCCACCGTCGGCCTGATCCTCTATCCCGGCGGACGCGTCGACCCGCGGGCCTACGCGCCGCCGGCCCGCGCCATCGCCGAGGAGGGCTACCTCGTCGTCATCGTGCCCATGCCGCTCAACCTGGCTGTGTTGGCCCCGAATCGGGCCGCTGACGTTATGGCGGCGTATCCCGAGATCGAGACGTGGGCTGTGGGCGGGCACTCGCTGGGCGGCGCGATGGCGGCACGCTTCGTCCATACCCATCCCAGCGCCGTCGACGGGCTTGTCCTGTGGGCGTCCTATCCCGCCGAGAGCAACGATCTCTCGGCGCGCGACGTCGCCGTGTTCTCCGTCTACGGCAGCCGCGACGGTCTGGCGACCCCGGAGAAGATCGCGGCGTCCGAGGATCTGCTTCCACCGGAGACGCGCTGGGTTGAGATCGCGGGTGGGAACCACGCCCAGTTCGGCTGGTACGGCCCGCAGGATGGCGACCGCACCGCGACGATCTCCCACAGCACGCAGCAGGCACAGATCGTGCAGGCCACGACGGTGCTGTTGGAGCGCATGTCAGCGCGTGACTAACGGCTTCCGTTGAGCATTTGCCCTGGTTTTCTGGGACCGGTGCACCGGCACCGGCTTTCAACCGTTGCCTTGGAATGAAAGAACCAGGACAGACCGTACTCCCACAGTTCCGCATCCAACAGGGTTATAGCAATAGCGTCAAACTAACCCTGTGGACTGAGAGGTTCACCTTGGTCTTAGTGCGACTTGCCTTTCTTTCCAAATGGTCATTTCTTGCACTTACGAGTTGAATCCGAGTCATTCAACATCGTGATCTTATGATTGGTTTTGCTCTCGCGTGATAACGAGGCGGCAGAGATATGCGCTTGTCCCCAGAATAGCAATGCTAAGAGAAGGGCAAGCAACAGGCCGGCGGGCCAGGTGTATCGGTATCCCACGTCCACCGGCAAAGGGTCCCGTGATAGCCATATGTCGGGCAGGCGGGTACCCAGATTGACTAAAACAAAGCCCATCAGCATAAAAGCCAAGTTGGTGAGGGCAAAGAGCCAGGGATATTTGTTCCGTGCTTCCCTGGAGTATCGGCGTAGCTGTCGGCGCATGCCCGTCAGGAAGAGAACTACGCTGATGCCGACGGTGAGGGACGCACTCAGATACTGAGCAAGGTCCTGGCTAAAGAAATCGTTCAGTTGACGTCGCCACGTACCCTGTGGAGGGGCGAGATTTCCCCATGGATCCCAGGGCGCCAGAATTCTACCAGTGTTGAGGGTTATAAACCAGAATAGCAAGTACCAGGTCAATCCCAGGACCAGGATCCCTATTACCACCAAGGTGGTTTGGTGCCATTTTAGTGAGGACAAAGTTTCTGCTTTATACATCAAGATGTACGCTACGATGGTGACTGCTATGCTGTAGAGGATTATTCTACCAGCTGATCCGAGTTCCACCTTCTCTCTCCTTTCATTGTCATATGGAAGTCCTTCCGTGGGCACGATGTTGGTCTGCGCTAACATCTATGCCCACTGAAGGTCTTTTTGTCAACTGCTCTTACCTGGTGATTACCCACATCTCACCGCAGAGCCCGCGGAGATCGCAGGGATAGATATGCTGGCTTTTCTCTGGGTGCTCAGCGCTCTCTGTGGTAAAAAAGCAACGGGCTCGATGAGCGATACCAGACTTATGGGTAATCACCAACTCTTACGTAGCACAATCTCTTTACTTATATTTGGTGAAGTTGAGTTTTAGAATAAAGTAAACAGATGCATTTATTTTATAAGATGATCTTGTTCCTGTTTCTGCAGAACCTTTCTGCCTTAGTGACCAGGAGACAAAAACACGTTATTCTTTACTTTGCTTGTTCCCCCGGCTGCCCGGACACCAGTGGTACCAATACAAAGTCGTGCCTCATTCCAGGAGAAAGAGTAACCACTAAGATCTCCACCATATGCCGCCATAAAAGCCAGATAAACTTGAGCTGATTCAGAAGTCCAGCGCAGGCTATCTGGATCACGGGAATACCATTCATATGATTTATCGAACTTAAACGCCCAGTCAGGGTCACTTGGATCATCATCACAATTTGGGCTGTTCCAGTATGAGCTAGCAAACGTAGAACCCGGCGGATGTCCCACTGTCCAAGTATTCTCTATATGTTGGCGCCAGATTTCTCCGGGAAATCCATGGGGGACTAAAGTTTGCAAAGCAGCTCTTCCAGACGTTGAATTTGATTCAACGAATTTTTGCCATTCGTCCAGTGGAACGCCAGCTTTAAGAGCTAATAACTCACCAATCTTTTCTCTCTGCTCTACACTTGCTTTTTTCCAAACCGCCTGAGCTTCAGAGACGGTACTTCGTTCCTCTACAACCCAATTGACCCATTGCTCTAGGTCCGTCTCGCTCCACTCATTTACAGGACCATACAAATCTGGTAAATCGGCGTTCTGTGTCGGTTCCTTGGCTATCACCACTCCTGGCATGACACTCAATAGCGTCAATAACACAAACCCTAAAATACATCTCGATTTTCGCATTTAGACCTCCTCACTTGGTTTATATTTGTAAATATGGCGGCTTATCCACTAATGATTCCATTGTAATGGTTTGAAGGCCGCTTGTATACTGTAACTTCTTACAGTATACAAGCGGCTATATCTATGTTATTATCAAAGGTGCGTCATTCTTCAGGACGTATACTTCAAATGAGTAGAGAGAGTTGCTAACTTTTCACGTAATATATCAATACTTCGTCCACGTGCACCCCGCGACCGTCGACGGGCTCGTCTTGTGGGCGTCCTATCCCGCCGAGAGCAACGATCTCTCGGCGCGCGACGTCGCCGTGGTCTCCGTCTACGGCAGCCGCGACGGGCTGGCGACCCCTGAGGAGGTCACGGCGTCCAAGGATCTGCTCCCGCCGGAGACGCGGTGGGTCGAGATCGAAGGAGGGAACCACGCCCAATTCGGCTGGTACGGCCCGCAGGATGGCGACCTCGATGCGACGATCTCCCGTAGCGCGCAGCAGGCACAGATCGTGCAGGCTACCACGGCGTTGCTGGCGCAGATGCGTTAAAATTTCCTAGACATCTAGTCATTCTCGTCCCCTTTATTACCCGATGATCCTGGTGCGTTTGCCCCTTACCCCCGTGTTTGTCTATAAATTGTACAATATTTGTAAAATAACATATCTACATATAGCGGTATTCTTTTTTATTATCACTATATATAGGGTTAGTTATATGTTTTTCGCATCTTTTTGAGGAGTTTTATTAAAATGCTTGAAAAAACCTAAATTAACCCTTGACAAAACCTATACAAGTGGATATAATGTAAACAGTTATCTGATAAACGGTCACGTTTACAGAGAAACACCGAGATAGCATTGCATATAAAATCTATACTATAGGAGGAACAAACGATGAAACGCTTACTAGGGGTATTGGTTGCACTGGTGTTGGTAGCTGGCGCCGCTTCGACGGCACTGGCCGACGGACATAACGCGCGGGTGCGCGTCGTCCACGCTTCACCTGATGCGCCCGCCGTCGACGTCTGGGTTAACGACAGCGTCGCCTTCAGCAACGCGCCCTTCAAGGGCATCACGGACTACGCGGGGCTGGAGCCCGCCACCTACAACGTGAAGGTCGTGCCCACCGGCGCCACGGAGCCCGTGGTGATCGAAGCCGACCTGGACCTCGCCGCGCAGACGGACTACACCGTCGTGGCCGTCAACACCCTGGACAACATCGAACCCTTGGTCCTGGTCGACAACAACAGCCGACCGGCCGCCGGCAAGGCGCACGTGCGCTTCGTCCACGCCTCTCCCAACGCGCCCGCCGTTGACATCGCCGTCGCCGACGGTGGTCCCGTGCTCTTCAGTAACATCGCCTTCAAGGCCGTCGGTGACTACCTGCCCGTCGACGCAGGCGCCTACGATCTTGAGGTGCGCGTCGCCGGCACCGAGGACGTCGCGCTTGAAGTGCCCGGCGTCTCCCTGCAGGAAGGCAGCGTCTACACCATCTTCGCCATGGGCCTGGCCGGTGGAGAACCGGCGCTCACCGCCGTGCCCAGCGTCGACGCCTCCTACGGACCGACGATGTTGCCCGAAAGTGGAGGCTCGCTCAACCTGACGCTCGTCGCCGCCCTCTTCGGCCTGGGCCTCGCCATCACCATCAGCGGCTTCGCCCTCCGCAAGTCGGCGCTGCGCCAGTAGTCTACTTTAACAACGACAAAAACGTCCGTATCCAGAGAAGGGGAAGTGGAGTGCACCACTTCCCCTCCTATTATGAAATCAATAGCAGAGAGGAGTAGAGATGTCAAAAATTAAGGAACAACGTTTCACGCGGTTACGGCGCTTCAACGCGATTATGGGTTTCTTTCACCTGATCCAGGGCGTTTTGATGATCGTGTTGAGCAATGATACGACCTATCCACTGACCACGTCTTATCTTACCTTCGATCTCGCCAGCCGTTCACTGCAGCCCAACCCACAGGTGGTGGGGGAACTGCTCTTCGGCCCAGCGGTCGCCGTCTTCCTGCTGATCTCGGCTCTGGCCCACTTCGGCCTGGCGACCTTCGGCTACCGTTGGTACGTCAAGAACCTGCAGAAGGGCATGAATCCGGCCCGCTTTTACGAGTATGCGCTTAGCTCTTCTTGGATGATTGTGCTCATCGGCATGTTGGTGGGGATGTACGACGTGCCCAGCCTGATCCTGCTATTTGGGCTCAACGCCATGATGAACCTCTTTGGCGTGCTGATGGAGGTGCACAACCAGACGACGAAGCGTACCCGCTGGCTCTCCTACGTCTACGGCGTCATCGCCGGCATTATCCCGTGGATCACGTTGGGCATGTATCTCAACGGTGCCACGCAATCGGCCGACGCGCGCCCGCCCAACTTCGTCTACGCCATTATCGCCTCGATCTTCGTCTTCTTCAATATCTTCGCTATCAATATGGTGCTACAATATAAGAAGGTCGGGCGATGGAAGGATTACCTCTTCGGCGAGCGCGTCTACATCATCTTGAGCCTGACGGCCAAGACGGCGTTGGCCTGGCAGATCTTCGCCGGCACCCTGGCGCCGGTGTAGGCTCTTTTAAACGTTAGAACGTCTGAACGTTTCAACGTGCTGACGTTTGATCAGGGGTTCGTTTTTAGGAGAATTCGCAGCATGAGAAAATCGGTTCGCGTACTCATTGTCATTGTCTTTGGCCTTGTGCTGCTCGCTGGTCTAGGTCCCTTTCTGGTGCCGGTGCCGCCGCTGGAGGATACGGTGCCGCCAAAGGAGCTGGCCGACCGCGACAGCCATTTTTTTACCATCGACGGCCTCGACGTGCACTATAAACGCGCGGGCAGCGGCGAGCCGGCGCTTCTCCTGCTCCACGGCTTCGGCGCCAGCACCTTCTCGTGGCGCGAGGTGCTGGCGCCGCTGAGCGAGGTGGGCACCGTCGTGGCCTTCGACCGGCCCGCCTTCGGCCTGACCGAGCGTCCGCTGACGTGGGACGAGGGTGAAAACCCCTACACGGTGGAGACGCAGGTCGAGCTGACCGTGGGCCTCATGGACGCCCTCGGCCTCGATCAAGCCATCCTCGTCGGGAATTCGGCCGGCGGGACCGTCGCGGCGCAGACGGCGCTGGCGTACCCGGAGCGCGTCCCGGCGCTGGTGCTGGTCGACGCGGCCATCTACACCTCCAGGGGGACGCCGTCTATCGTGCGTCCGCTGTTCCAGACGCCGCAAGCCGATCACCTGGGGCCGCTGCTGGCGCGCCGGCTCCAGGCGCAGGGCGACGCCTTCATAGAACGGGCCTGGCACGACCCGAGCCGGATCCCGCCGGAGGTCTACGTGGGCTACCGGAAGCCGCTGCGCGCCGAGAATTGGGATCGCGCGCTCTGGGAGCTGACGAAGGCGTCGCAGGCGTCGAATCTGGAGGCGCGTCTCGACCGGCTGACGCAACCGACGCTGGTGCTCACGGGCGACGACGACCGCATCGTCCCGACGGCGGAGAGCATCCGCCTGGCCGCGGAGCTCCCCAACGCCCGGCTCGCCGTCCTGGAGGCGTGCGGGCACCTGCCCCAGGAGGAGTGCCCCGCTGCTTTCCTGGCATCCGTGACGGATTTCCTGCAGGAACTGGCGCGCCAATAAGCGATTGACGAGGTGTGTGCAGTTGACCAAACGACCATCTGACTATTTTCAAAGGAGTGTGTGAGATGAAGAAGGTAAGTGTGCGACAGATCGTTAACGTTATCATCACCATTCTGACGCTGACCGTCAATGGCCTGGCGAACGCCTTGCCCATCAACGGGCTGACGACGGGCGATATTTCCGACAATTTCGACGTCTACTTTGTCCCCGCTGCTTACGTCTTTTCCATCTGGGGCCTAATCTACCTGGGGCTGATCGCCTTTACCGTCTACCAGGCGCTCCCCGGTCAGCGGGACAACCCGCGTCTGCAGCGTATCGGCTACCTCTACGCGCTGAGCGGGCTCGCCAACAGCGCCTGGATCTTTCTCTGGCACTACGAACGCTTCCCCCTGACCATCGTCGCCATGTTGATCATCCTGGGGAGCCTCATCGCCATCTATCTTCGGCTGGGGATCGGTCGCACTGACGCGCCGACCGTCGAGCGGTGGCTGGTGCGCTTGCCCTTCAGCATCTACCTGGGCTGGATCAGCGTCGCCACGGTGGCCAACGTCACGTCGCTGCTGGACTACGTGGGGTGGAACGGCTGGGGGATCGCGCCCGCAACATGGGCGGTGATTATGCTCGTCGTCGCCGCCGCCATCGCCTTCACCGTCATCTTCACCCGCCGTGACGCCGCGTACGGCCTGGTTTTTGTCTGGGCCTACGCCGGTATCGCAGTCAAGCACGCCAAGACGCCGCTCGTCGCCATCCCGGCCGGCGTCTTGGCTGCGGCCATCGCCCTCGCCCTGATCGTCATCTCCCTGCGCCGCGGACCGGCGCCGCTCAAGGCCGCAACGCCAGCCTAGACCGTATCACTTGCGAGCCGACCTGCGAATAAGCGGAGGACACCGCAGATCGGCTCGTTCTTTGTATCTACATGCATCTATACCCAAGATCCTCTCGGTATCACGTCGTCATTGATCCTGTAGCACGAGGCGCAGGAGGTGGCGGACCGCGTCTTTGGCGCCGGGCTCGCTTTCGCCGACGGGACCGACGCAGGAGGGACAACCACGGGCGCAGGTGCACGTCTGAACGCGGTCGTGGGCTGCGGCGGCCAACTGCGGCCACAGCGCCACCAACTGCGGGCTTAGCCCCATGCCGCCGGGGATGGCGTCGTAGGTGATGACCGAGGGGCGCTGGGTCTCCGGATCGCGCGCCTCGACGGTGGTGCCCAGGTCGCCGGGATCGCACATCAGGAAGACGGGCGTGAGGTTCTGCAGGAGCGTCGCCAGGCCGCTCAGGGCGGTCCGGGCGCCGCGCGCCCGCTCGACCTTGCGGTGGCAGACGGGGCAGAGCGTCAGCAGGTTGCGCGGCGCGTGCGCCAGCCGCAGAGCCATGGCGTGGGGATGCTGCGCCAGGTAGCTGCGCAGCGGCGTGACATGGTGCACCTCCAGCGGACGGCTCGCTTGCGCCTCGGCGCCGCAGAGCCGACAGCGGTGCTCGTCCCGGGCCAACATCTGCTCGCGGATCTCGGGCCAGTCGGGGCCGTAGTCCAGCGGCGCGACGTGGACACCCTCCCCGGCCAACGCCTCGACCAGCGTCTCGTCCAGGTTCAGCCGCGCCGCGTCCGTCTCCAGCACCTGCTCCGGTAGGTCGATCTCCCCCCAGCCCAGCGTGGCGTGAGACGTCATGCTCACCCGGCGGTAGGCGGTGGTGCGACTGTGCACGACGACACGCTCGTCCGTCAGGGTGATCGGGCCGTGCTGGCGCGTCTCACGCACCGACAGCCGCTCCACGTCGACGGTCTCGGCTGCGACCGTGTAGTAGTCGAGATCTTGAGGGCGGGCCAGCGCCAGGCCCTGCTCCCACTCCAGCGCCTCAATGAGGTGGGGCCGCCCGCCGTGGAAGTAGACCGCGCCTTCGTGGACCATCCGGGGCGCGCTGGGCCGGTCGACGATGCCGATGACGCGGCCCGAGGGCGCGGCGGGGCCTTCGGGCGCGATCTCGTGGACGACGACGTTGTCCGCCGTCGCCGCGCGCAGCGAGACGGTCTGCGCGGGATACTGCTCGCTCACCCACGTGTAGTTGCCGTTGCTGCGGTGCAGCACGCCCTCCTCGCTAAGCGCCTGCAGCAGCGCGCCGACGTCGTTGACCTTGCCGAAGGCCTCATCAGCCTCGAAGGGCAGCTCGAAGGCGGCGCAGGCCACGTGCGTCGCCAGCAGCGCCAGCGCGTTGGGGTTGATCCGCGCCTGTTCCGGCGAGCGTCCAAAGAAGTACTCCGGGTGCACCACCAGGTACTGATCCAGGGGCGAGGGCGTGGCGATGAGCATTGAGAGCGAGCTACCCGCACGCCGCCCGGCCCGTCCCATCTGCTGGCGGGTGGCGGCGATGGAGCCGGGGTAGCCCACCAAAATGGAGGCGTCCAGCGCGCCGATGTCGATGCCCAGCTCCAGCGCGTTGGTGGCGACGACGATGCGCACGTCACCCTGCCGCAGGCCGGCCTCGATGGCCCGCCGTTCCTGGGGCAGGTAGCCACCGCGATACCCCTGCACGCCCTGGGGCTCCAGGCCGGCCCCCGCCACGCGCTCGCGCAGCTCCCGGAGCAGCAGCTCGACGGTCAGCCTGGAGCGGGCGAAGAGGATGGTCTGCACGCCCGCGTGATAGAGGCGCAGGGCCAGGCCGACGGCCTCCTCGGTGGCGCTGGCCCGCAGGCCCAGGTCGGGGTTGCGCAGTGGTGGATTGTAGAAGATGACGTGGCGCTCCCCGTAGGGGGCGCCGTCCTCCTCGACGGCGGTGACCGGCGCCTCCCACAGGGAGGTCGCCAGCTGCTGCGGGTTGGCGATGGTCGCCGAGGCGGCGATAAACTGGGGCGCGGCGCCGTAGAACGCCGCGATCCGCTGGAGCCGCCGCAGGACGTTGGTGACGTGGCTGCCGAAGACGCCCCGGTAAGTGTGGATCTCGTCCAGGACTACGTACCGCAGCCCGCTGAAGAAGCGCATCCAGCGGGTGTGGTGGGGCAGGATGCCCAGGTGGAGCATGTCGGGGTTGGAGACGAGGATCCGTGCCTCCTTGCGGATGGCGGGACGGTGTCGTTTGGGCGTGTCGCCGTCGTAGGGGCGCAGGGCCGGCGGATGCTCCAAGTGGGCGAGCCACTGTTCGAGGGCCGCCAGCTGATCGTGGGCCAGCGCCTTGGTGGGAAAGAGCAACAAAGCCGTCGCCTCAGGGGTGTCCAGCAGGCCGTGGAGCAGTGGCAGCGCGTAGCCCAGCGTCTTGCCCGAGGCCGTCCCCGTGGCGAGGACCACATTCTCGCCGCGCAGCGCCGCCTCGATCGCCTGACGCTGGTGCGTGTAGAGCGACGTGATTCCCAGTCGGTGTCCCGCTGCCCGCAGCTCTGAGGGGAGCGCCGGGGGCCACGGCCCGATCCGGGCCGTCTGCGTGGGGAGTGTGCGCCACGCCGTCACGTTCCGGAGGAAGGCCGGGTCCTGGCGCAGCTGGCTCAGCAACGTGTTCAGGCTCACGTGCGCGTTCCTTTCGTTACAATAGCGTTACCGGTGGATTACTTGCCAACTTATCCACTCTTTGGGGGTAGTTATCCACAGGCTGATGATTGGTTACTTGGTCGTTCGGTCGCTTGGTCGTCTGGTCAACGGATTACCTGATCTTCAATCCGTTGACCATTTGACGAGCTGCCCCAGAGACCACGGGACTATTTTCGAAGCAGAAAGAGCCGGGAGTATCCTTTTATTCGCCCCGCAGGGCGCGGAGCGCCGCCGCCGCGTCGATAAAGCCGCAGCCGTAGACGTTGTTGGGCACCCCGGTCACACCACCGCAGGCGCAGGCGTTGCCTAGGCCGACCGCATCCAGCCCGAGAGGGTCCGGTGAGTTATCCCCGATTGGACAGGAGTTATCCACAGGCTTGGGGTTGGCGCTCTCACAGAGCAACGCTTCCGTCTCCTGGATCTTCCCGACCAGCTCGGGGTCGGCAGACCAGAGCAGCGCGACGACGCCCGCGACGTGGGGGCCCGCCATGGAGGTGCCGTCGGCGAACCCGTAGCCGCCGTCCGCGATGCTGGAGCGGATCCGGTAGCCCGGCGCGGCAATGTCGGGTTTGAGCAGGTCGTCGATGGGACCGCGGCTGCTGAAGCCCACAATCTGGCCCTGGTTGTTCGTCGCACCGACGGAGTACGCGGCGTCGTAGTTGGCGGGCGGCGACGTGGCTGTCTGACACGCGGGCCCCTCGTTGCCCGCGCTGACCACCATCATAATTCCGGCGGCGCGCAGGGCCTCGACGGACAGACGCAGGGTGTCCGCCTGGCAGCCCTCTTCCGGCGGGCAACCCCAAGAGTTGTTGGTGAGGTGCGGGGCGTAGGAGACATCGCCGTCGGCGAAGGCGTCACCGCCGGGGGGGAAGGGCGCCAGGAAGAATTCCATGCACTCGGCGTAGGCGCCAGGATTGCCGAGCCCGCGCCGCATGTTGCGACAGCCGATCCACTGCGCGTCCGGCGCGATGCCCACGCGATTGCCGGGCGCGTCATCGTCGCCCAGCACGGTGCCCATGGTATGCGTTCCGTGGTTATCGTCGTCAAAGGGCACCGCCGCGTCGCTCCAGACGTCGTGCCAGTTATAGTCGTGGCTGGCGGTGGCGCCGTCCCAGCCCCGATAGTGGGGCTTGAGCGCCGGATGCTCCCAGTCGTAACCGGTGTCCTGCCCGCCCACGACGATGCCCGCGCCGGTAACACCCGCGGCCCAGACGGCGTCGGCGTTGATCGCCAGCAGGTTTTCCTGGGTGCCGGTGATGGGATCCGCCGGTGTGTACGACGGCAGGGGTAAGCTGCGCGGGTAGGGGCGCACGTTGGGGTTGCGGAGGACGGTCGCCACGCCGGGCAGCTCCTTGAAGTCGTCCATTCGCCAGTGATGCCCGTCGACGCGGATCATGTTCATGACGTAGTACGGACGGTATGGCCATCCGCGCGCCTCCAACTCCTCGCGGAGGGGCGCCTGGCTCTTCTCCGCCGTCTCGATCAGTGTCTCGCGGACGTAGGTGAGCCGCTCCTCGCGCGCCTCGATCTCGTAGGCGGACCCCAGCTCCGCCTGCTCCTCCATAATGATAAGGAAGCCGTCGTTGTAGAAGCCCGGCTTGCCGGCCAGAAAGTAGACGGCGGCCCACGCGCCCCAGAGGATCACGGCGACGACGATGACAGCGACGGCGCCCAGCGGTCGGGGGGAGGGCCGCTCGGTCGCGGTCTCCTCGCTGCGCTGACGCAGCTTGCGCGTCAGCCAGAGCGCCGGCCCGATGACCAGCAGTGTCACCCAGCTGTAAAGATGGGCGAGGACGTGTTGCAGCGCCGGAATCCCCTGGAGTTCCAGGTCCCGGGGATCGGTGAAGAGCAGCGGCATCAGTTGATAGAGGAGCGCCGGGAGGAGCAGGGCCAGCGGTCCCCGGCTCCGCGCGCGCAGTTCCGTCAGGAGGAAGGCCAGCGGGGCCATCATCAGCGCGTTGAGCAGGGCGCCCCACTCTGCGTTCGGCAGCACGCCCAGCGCCAGGGCGCCGGTGTAGAGCAGAGCGCTCTGCAGGGCGCCGAGCCAGGGGCGATCGTAGGCCGCCGTACAGAGGGGGAACGCCACGCCCCAGATCAGCAGGACCGCGGGCACGACCTCCGCTGTGGTCTCCACCAGCAAGCGCAGGCTCGCGACGACGTCGCCCAGCGTGCCTGTGAAGGGCCAGGCGACCGTCAGCAGCGCCGCCACCGCCAGGCCGAGCCAGAACGGGGCGGTGTTACCTTGCCCCATGCCCAGCCACGTCCCCAGGGAACGGGGCGGTTGAGCGGCGAGCTCCGGGGTGAAGCGGAAGGCCAGGAGCAGGTAGGGGGCGAAGAGCGCCAGCTTGACGCCCGCGGCCCAGGTCGGGGTGTCGGGGAGCAAAACGTCGATTAACGCGGTGAGGAGCAGATAGCCCGTCAGTGCGGTAGCGCTGGCGAAGAGCGCGGCGCTCTCCTCCCAGCCGTCCCGACGACGGGTCAGGAGCGCGCCGCCAAGCAGGAGGGGCAATAACAGCAGCGCTGTCCCGACCAACGACAGAATCTGGGTTCCGGGGATATCCGCCAGCTGGCTACTAAGACCCGTGACAATCATCGGAATGAGAATAAGCGTCAGGGGGACCAGTCCGCTGGCCGCGACCTTGGCGCACCCTGCCTGGGTATTCTGTGTCGTCTGGTTTTCTTCCATCGCGTCCATTTCCTTTCGCTTGGCTTGTTGGTGATGGAGGCAAGTGAGTCTATTCTATAACAGTCTGCGGGATATTATAGACCCGGCTTGCCAGAAACCAAGTATTGGTGGAGGTGCTGCTGCGATTGCCGTTTTTTTCTTCCGTGTTATGCTTAGCTAGACTTAGTTTTAACGTCTGAATTTTTACATAGCTAGCCAAATTGAAGTGCAATCAAGCGGGTGTCTTCTTCAGTTGGCAGGAGGTTTGAGGTATGGTCAAAAAGTGGCGCCGCACGCTATGGGTTGTGGCAGCCGGTGAGTTGCTCGCTATCGTGGGGTTTGCGGCTTTTAGTCCTATTCTGGCATACTATATTGAGTATCTGGGCGTCACTGGGACCGCCGTGGCGACGTGGGCTGGTTTTATCTCCGCGGCGCCCTCCTTTGCCAGTGCTTTTATGGGCCCCATCTGGGGCACGCTC
>CAZCPK010000035.1:0-15898 GCA_964500755.1 uncultured Anaerolineales bacterium | reverse complement strand
TGAGACGCAAGTAAGGAAAGTGTAAACTTAACCAACCGGGAAAATGAACCATCTCTTATCAGCGGAGGCCATATGCTTTTGCTTCTATAGAAAACAAACGCCATGATGTTCCCCCGAAAAAGTGGACAGGGCAATAAGCTAGGTTCTCGGATAAGGTACCGTGAAATTCCCAAAGCAAAAAGGCCAGACGGCGAGCTGTCTGGCCTTTCTGAGTACATCATTTATCCCCCATACCTCTCCTGCGCCAACATCTTCGCCGCCGCGGAGAAATCCCCGCGGTGCTCCAGCGCTGCGTAGAGGGCGAAGGGCGTATACGCCGCGTCGGGCTCCAGGCCCGGGGCGTTGTATGTAGTTCGTAAAGATCCCCATACAAACGTCTGTACACTCATTTTGCAAATCTCGTCGCTTTCGTCAGAACCTCAAATTCACCGCTTCGAAAGGACGATGCCCACGGCGACCAGCACGCCGGCCGCCAGCGCGAGCAGGCTATATCGCTTGCTCTCTCTCTCCACAGCGGGCAGCAGGTGAGAGGCGCCCACGTAGATCAACGCGCCGGCGGAGATAGCCAACCCCAAGCCTAACGTGGGCTCGTTGATTTTGTTAATGAACGGATAGGAGATCAGTGTGCCCAACGGGGTGGAGATGGCGGCTGCCAGGAAAGCATAGATGGCCGATCGCTTCCGGCTGAAGCCGCCCCGTTTCAGCATCACAAAGGTGACGATCCCCTCGGGAAACTCGTGGAGCACCATCCCGATGGCGGCTAAAACCCCCGTGAGCACACTGACATTGAAGGTCACCGAATAGATCACGCCGTCGATGAAGGAGTGAATGCCGATGCCCAGCATGGGGATGAGGCCTACAGTGTACTCTGCACACTCATACTCGTGGCAAATGTAGAGTTTCACCAGGCGATTGATCAGATAGATGCCCAGATAGCCTAGTAACAAGAACCCTGGCGCCGCAGCGTTCATCTGAAAGGACTTAGGGATGATGTGCATGAACGAGACGGAGATCAGCACGCCGGCGGCGAAGCACATGAAGTAGGCCGAATGCTCCTGGCCCCATTGTGCATATCTGCTGATGATGTAAATGCCGATCATCGTCACCAGGCATGCCAGAGAACTGGTCAATATCACCGGCCAAAACATATTTGTAAACATTTCTTGCTCCTTGCTCTGTGATGACTCGTGCCTCACTTAGAAACCCAATAGTCTTCCTCCGTGGAACACCAGGAACGTGATCCCACTGGCGATCGTCAGCGGGACCAGGAGAGACATCAACGTCCACTTGAGACTCCGGGTTTCCTTCCACGTCGCCCAGATGGTAACGAGACAAGGGAGGTAGAGCATAAAGAATACCATAAATGTGTAGGATGAAAGCGGCGTCCACGCCTGAGGTAGATAGTTCAACACCTGCTCCGACTCCACCAGGTTGGTTTGTAGCCCGTAGGTCATGGCCAGCGCGGGAACGACGATCTCCTTGGCAGGCAGGGTGAAGAGTAGAGCGGTGAGCATCTCACCCGTCAGCCCGAAGGGAGCGCCCAGCGGCGCCAGCATATGCACCAACCGACCGACGGGGGTTTGTTCGAAGGGGGCGCCTGGCGGGAGGTTCCCCAGGAACCAAATGAGGAGGGAGGCCGGACCTGCGAACTCCACGGCTCGCCACATCGTGTGGGCCACCCGGTCCACCAGCGCTCGCCAGGCAACCTGTCCCCACTTCGGTTTGCGATAGCGGGGCATCTCCAACACAAAGCCCCCCGGCTCCCCTCGGAAGAGTGTCTTGTTCAAGACCAAGGTAGCCAGGGACGCGGCTCCCAGGCTGAGGAAGACCAGGGAGAGCATCACCGGCAGAGCGCGGTCGCCAAAGAGGGCGATCACCAGGGCGATCCCCGCGCCGTAACCTCCGCTGCAGATGATCAGGGGGCTGGTCAGAATGGCTGTCAACTGAACTTTCTTGTTTTCGATAATGCGCGAGGCCATCACGCCGGTCACGTTGCAGCCGAACGCCATCCCCCACGTGAGGGTCTGCTTGCCCTGCGAGCCCAAGACCCGCATGGGCCGGTCCAGATTAAACGCGATCCGGGGCAAGAGCCCCAAATCCTCAAGCAGCGCAAACGCGGTGAAAAGGATGACCATGGGCGGCAGCATGACGGTGATCACGGTGCCTACGCCGACCAGGAAGCCGTCCACCAGGGCGCCGGTCAGCCACCAGGGGGCTTGAACGCGCGCCAGCCAGGCCTGGACCGTAGGGATCAGCCAGGAGAACAGAGCATCCAGCCAGCCTCCCGCGATCTCGGCGCCGTTGATGGTGATCCAGAAGATGACGAGAAATACCGCCAGTGTGATCGGCCACGACCAGACCCTGTGCGTGACCATGCGATCGATCCGCTCGGTCAGGTTCTCTTCCTCCGGGCGCACGCGGTGGGCAGCTTGATGCACCACATCATGGGCAAACTCGTAGCGGCGGCGGATGATCTCCACCTTGGCGTCAGGCCGGATGGCCTCGCGCAGGCGCACGGCCCGCCTCAAGAGCGCCTGCGCCGCCTCAGGGTTGGTCGTCAGCACGTTCAAGGTGGAGAGCGCGCCTAGTTCCAGCACCGCCGGATCCCCCCGTTGAAACGCCTCGACGATTTCCGGGTCGTCCTCCAGCAGTTTGAGCGCCACCCAACGGCTCCGCTCTTCATCCTCAAGACCCATCTGGCTCAGATCGTCCTGCAGGGTCTCGATGTAGCCCTCGACGGTCACGCCATAGTCCACGGAGGCGGGGTGCGTCGTCCGCTGCCCCTCGGCGACCTGGACAGTCGCGTCCATCAGCGCCGGGAGCCCCGTTTCTTCTGTCGCTATCGTGGGCACGACCGGTACGCCCAGGGCGTCCTCCAGCACCTCAACGTCGATCTCCCAACCCTGGCGGCGGACCTCGTCCATCAGGTTGAGGGCCACCACGACCTTATCCGTCATCTCCAGGATTTGCAATACCAGGTTGAGGTTGCGCTCCAGGCAGGTAGCATCCACCACGCTCACCACCACGTCGGGCTCGCCGGAGACGATGTAATCGCGGGCGACGACCTCCTCGGGCGACTGAGCGGCCAAGCTGTAGGTGCCGGGTAGATCTATCAGACAAATCTCCCGTCCCTGATGCTGCAAGACACCCTCGGCCCGCTCGACGGTCTTGCCCGGCCAGTTGCCCACGCGCTGGCGGCCGCCCGTGAGCGCATTGAAGATCACGCTCTTGCCCACGTTGGGATTGCCGGCCATCCCCACGACGATCTGTTGCTCATTCATTCCTCAACTCCTCCACCAGGATGGTGCTGGCATCCTCTTTGCGCAGCGCAACCGACGTCTCCTTGACGCGGTATTCAATCGGATCGCCCAAGGGCGCCTTACGGATCACCGTCACCTCGGCGCCGGGCACGAAGCCCATATCCAACATGCGGCGCTGATGCTTACCGCCGCCTTGGACCTCCGTGACCCGTGCGTGGCTCCCGATCAACAGCTCTCCCAGCGGTACCGATAGTGCTGGCATCGGGACGACGAAGATGCTACGGGCAGCCGCATTGGCCAGGGGAACGAGATCGCCATTCACCAGCACGCGCAGGCATGTGGATTCCCGCGCTTGCACCTCCAGTTCCACGCCGGGCGTCAGTCCCAAGACGACCAATTGGGCCAGTAATTCCAAGGGATCTTCGTCAAGTTGGATGATGCGCAGGCGTTTGCCGGGCTCTCCCTCATCCAGCAGTGAGTGCGGCGGGATAGCGGGGAGACGACCATCGGGGGCCGGGATAGCGTGACCGTGCGGGTCCCAGGCCGGATGTCCCAACTCGGCATCCAGGCTTTCAATCTCCTCGGGGGTCATGTCGTGTTCGCGATGGTGCGCCTCGGCGTGTACTACATCCAGGGACAGGCCCTCGCGTTCCACCAGATAGCGCTCCCACAGGCGGTGCGCACGGATGAGCTCTCTGGCGCGCGCTTTGCCCCTCTCGGTCAGATGTAGGTCCCCTTGTGCCTCTTCCTCGGCCCAGCCAAATTCCAGGAGTGCCGCCATCCCCAGTCTGACGACGGTTTCGGGGAAATCAAGCGCTTGGGCCAGATCTTGTACGCGCACAGTGCTCTCCTTCTCCTGCAGCGCATAAGCGGCTTTCAGCAAGTCCTCAGCTTCCACCCGGCGATTCGACGTATCACTCGGTGGCGGCGTCTTGGCCCGACTTTGACGCTGCCGCCACAGTGTCCACATCCAGAGCGTCGCAAACAAGACCGCGAGGATCAGCCATAGCCAATCCGCGAATTTTGAAATCATCGCTTCTCCTTACCACAACCCTGCTTCTGTTAGCGATACGCGCACCAATCTACCGTTCTCGTCCTCGCGCACGTAGTACAGATCCTCCAGGCGCTCGATGCGGTCGATAAACACAACACCGTCCAGATGATCGATTTCGTGATGAACCAGCACCGCGTCGAAGCCCTTAAGGACGCGGTCAAAGCGACGACCATGCGCATCCAGCCCGGTCACCCGCAGATGGTGTGGGTGCACGGTTTCGCCGTAGAGACCGGGGAAGCTGAGACAGCCGTCGAAATCCCGCCGCTCGTCTCCGGCCTCCACAATCTCCGGGTTGATCAGCGGCAGCGGTGGATCCGGCTCGCGCTCACTATCCGGCCCGCCGCCCAACCGCACCACGACCACGCGGCTGTGAGCCCCGATCTGGGGCGCCGCCAAACCGACCCCTTCGGGATGGGCGTTCAGCGTATCGCGCAAATCTCGTGCCAGTCGCTTTGCTGCTTGATTCAGACGCGGCACCGGCTCACTTTTCTCTCGTAGGATCTTTGGATGTTCCGCGTACAACACAATGTCCTTTACAGTCATCTTTCCCCCTCCTCTACCTAGGCGTCTCGGGGATGGAGGGCCCACATGCGGGCCAGCTCATCTTCCTCGCAGCGGATCTCTGTGTAGTGGACGACCTCGCCGTCCTTCCGAACGCGCACGCCGGTTCCATCTGTGACCTCGCCCACGAAGGCGTAGTGTGTCCCGACATCCTCCAACGCCGCGCTGACGTCTGCCGTGCGCTCCGGAGGCACGGTGACCGCCAGCGTGCCGGAAGAGATCATGCGCAGCGGATCAAACGCGAAGGCCTCGGCAAAGCGGGCGACAATGGGTGGGATGGGTAGGCGGTCAAAGCCGATGTCCATGCCCACACTTGAGAGCTCTGCGATCTCCAGCAGCGTTTCCAGGAGGCCGCCCCGGGTCACGTCGTGCATCGCCGTCGCGCCGTGGGTCGCCAGCACCAGCGCCTCCGGCATCACGCTTACCTTGGTCATGACGCGGCGACCTTTCTCCAGTTCTGCCTCGCTTAGCCCCGCCGACCGCGCCACGTCGACGAAGTCCTGGGCCAGGATCGCCGTTCCTTCCAGGGCGATGCCCTTGGTGACCAGCACGCGATCACCCACCTGTGCGCCGCCGGTCAGCACCGGTGCCTGCTCCGACGTCGTTCCCAGCGCCGTGACCGAGACCAGGGGTCGTGAGAGGCCCGCCGAGTAGCCGGTGTGCCCGCCGATAATCGTGGCCCCGATTTCCCCAGCGGCCCGGCTGGCGTCCCGCATGATCTGCTCCAGCAGCTCTACGTCGTCCATGCTGGGTACCAGCACCAGGAGCTGGAGCCAGCGGGGCTGAACGCCGCTTGCGGCGACGTCGTTGCAGGCCACGTGGACGGCGAGCCAGCCGATGTCCCCGATGGCGCCGACAATGGGATCCACGTGGGAGACGAGCACGTCGCCGCCAACGCGCGTCAGTGCCACGTCCTCGCCAAAAGCCGCGCCGAGGACGACCTCAGGGTCCTCATTGTGAACGTACGGAAAGACCCGTTGTTGTAAGACGTCAAGTGAGAATTTGGACATGAGATCCCCCTCTACGCCTGCCGCCGGGGGCCATTGATCTTGCGAAGATAGAACGTATGGTCGCCGTAGGCCGTCTCGACGAGCCGTCCCTGCGCCACCAACCGATCGACGATGTCCCAATCCGCCTCTGCCCGCGCCAGGAATTCGTTGACGGCGTCCTCGCGCATGGGATGGACCGAGGTGATGCTCAGTAGATCATCCTCAACATCGCCCGTGAAGGCGAAGGCGTTGCCCTCGTAGCCGATGAGGTACTCGACGTGCGCGACGCGCTCACTCAGTAGCTGATAGGCCCGGTTGATGATGCCTTCCGCCGGTGGTCCGGCCCAGGGCTCGGCCGGCGGGCGGGTGGGGATCGACAGATAGGCGCAATCGGGCTGCAGGCGCGCCAGGAAGTCGGCCACTTCTCGGATCTCCTCTTCCCCGTCGTTGACGCCGTCGACAAGCATCGTCTCCGTCATCAGTGTGCCGTCGTAGTCCTTTGCGAAGGCTAACATGCCCTCCTGAATGGCTGCCAGGTCGAGTTTGCCGTGCGGTCGATTGACCCGGCGCCAGGTTGGCTCCGATGCGGCGTCAGTTTTCAGAGAGACCCAGTCGGCCTGCTGCAGCGCTTCTCGTACGTCCTCGCGCCAGATGAGCGAGGCGTTGGAGATGACCGCGATCTTGATATCTAGCGGTTGCAATAGCGCAATCTCACGGCCCAGGTTTATATCAAGCGTGGGTTCCCCGTCCGGCACGAAGGTGAGATAGTCGATGGCTTCGCCCTTCTCGCGGGCGTCGTCCACCTTACGCTGCACGCTCTCCACGATGGCCTCCGGTTCATAGAACGCCTGCCGGTCGATCTGCATCTTGATCGTCGAGCCCAGCTGGCAATAGACGCACGCGTAGGTGCAGATCTTCGGCGGAATGTTGTTGACGCCCAGGCTCTTGCCCAGCCTGCGGGAGGGTACCGGTCCAAATGCGATGGTCATAACGTGCCTCCTAGCTGTACGAATAACACTTATGGCTATTATCTAATCAATCCTCGGCGTTTTGGAGAGCGCCTCAGGTCGCTTACCTAAGCTGTCATGGGCTCATCTGCGTCCAAAGTCATGGCCATGGCGATAAAGCCACCCCACGGCAGATCGTGCCGGGCCCAGGACCACCAGCGCGGGAAAAGCGTCGTGCGCCAGCTGACGCGTCCCGCTCCTTGTGCGACGCGTTGCAGGCGCCGTGCCAGTTCCTGGACGCCGTAGAAGCGTGCGGCGTCGTAGACCGTGGGCCGGAAAAAGCCGACCAACTGCCGCCATAGACCCATCACGCTCCAACGGTTCAACACGCCCAGCAGCAGACCGTGTCGGCTCACACGTAGAGCCTCCGCCAACACCACGTCGGGCTGACGCAAAAATTCCAGGGTGGTGATCATGGCCGTCAGGTCGAACGTTCGGTCGGCGAAGGGGAGCCGGACGGCGTCCCCTTGCACCAGCGGTGGGCTGTCCAAGGCCTGGGCCTGGCCCAGCATCGCCGCCGAGATATCCACGCCGACCGCTGCCAGCTGCTGTTCGTCCAGCCAGCGGGTGAAGTGCCCGGTGCCACAACCTATCTCCAGGACGGTCGCCGCCGCCGAGAAGTGCTCCAACAGCGCCTGCAACGCCGCCTTTTCCAAGACGTCGGCGCGGCGGCCCTCAGGTGTCCCGTACCAGTCCTCGTAGTGGGCTGCGGCCTGCTGGTCGAAGATGAGGTCCTCGCCGGGCATTTCACGCCTCCGCCGGCTCGGGGCAGGCGTTGGAGAGGGTAACGGTCATGACCGTGTCCCCGGTCTCGGCAGTTTGCTGAAACGCTGCCTGCAAAGCGGCAAAGAGCGCCTGCTCTTCACCCCACACCAGCGTACTCATCTCTCCGACGCGCACATGCACTCCGTGCTCACGAAAGATCCGCACTGCCTGGCGAATAGGTGGGCCAATAGAGAGCCGACGTAGAGGATAGATGCTGACCTGTGCACTGATCTGCGTCATATTTCACACCTCCTCTGGTTGTCCTCCAACACATTTCTCGACATACTGGCGGTAGTCGCACGTCTCCGCTTCTTTTCGCGCATACGCCGCGTGCCAGCCTTCAGGCACGGGCAGCTCCGCGTAGAGCTGCTCGCGGCGGGCTTCCAGCAGGCAGCGGGGTCGCGCCATAAAGTCGGCGGCGCAGATCACCCGGTGACCGGTCTCCGCCGACAGGCGATCCAGCCAGTCAAGGCCTTCTTCGGAGCGCAAAAGATGGTGATCGAGGATCAGGGTCTCGATACCTTGAGTCAACAGCAGCGCGTGGTGCCACGCCCTGCTACGCTGATCGGAAGAAAGTTGAGAGAGGTAGAGTGGCGGTCCGCCGACCAGGGCCACGTCCGGCTGCCAGTCGAGGATTAGCGCGATCGCTGTTTCATCCAAGAGTTGGATGTCAGAAGCATGCACGAAGACGGTTTCCTTGTCCCGAATGCGCGTCATCATCACCGTGCCGAGATGTGTCTGCGGTTCGCCGTGGGGAACAGGCGGCGAGAAAGCCACCCCATCGCTGCTTCGGTCTTCCGCGTTAGGCAACGACCGCTCCAGGGTCTTCACCAGCGCCGCACGCCGTTGGCGCATGTGCTCGCTGAGCTCTTGCGGCCCCTTGGCCCAGAGGCGTGGTGTCTCCAGGAACGCTGCAATGCTGGCGGCCTTCAACTGATAAGGGTTGGCTTTCGGGAGCGGGATGTGATCGCCGTGATAGTGGCTGAAGACGACGTCGGTGGCTTCGCGCAGCGCGGCACGTATCTGGCAGCGGATCGCTTCTCCGACTGCAACTTGGGCTGGATGCGGCAGCAAACCATGCCGTCGGTAGCCCAGCGCCACGCCGGGGTCGATAACGATTTTACGATGCTCCAGCGTGACAATACAGGAGAGCCCGCGCACGCCTAGCGATTCCGCCCCTAACACCTCAATGTGCATGGTGAACCTTTTTCCCGTGTGTCACAAACAGCCGGGGCCGGATCGGACGGACGCATTGACCCACACCGCGGCAGTGTAGAAGGGTGAGGCATTATTTTTCATCATAGCTCGCCGTACATTGTTTCCAGCGCGGGGCCACGCTCGGCGATGGTTTCCGCAATGGGCGTGAATCCCTCGGCGGCGTAGCTCTCAATGCGCCCGGCGTCACAGTGGTTTGCCAGCTCCGGATCCAGCGGGATCTGGCCCAGCATGGGGATGTCGAGCCGCTCCGCGGTGAATTTCCCTTGACAGGGGCCGAAGACCTCGATGTGGCTGCCGCACTCGGGGCATGTGATGTAGCTCATATTCTCGACCAATCCCAGGATGGGCGCGCCCAGCTGTTGTACCATCGCCGCCGCTTTCCGCACCACCATGCCCGCCAGATCCTGCGGCGAGGTGACCAGCACCACACCGCTCAGGGGAATGGCCTGCATCACCGTCAACGAGGCGTCGGACGTGCCCGGCGGTAAATCCACCACCAGATAATCGAGCTCGCCCCAAACCACGTCGTGCCAGAACTGCTTGATAGCCTTGCTGATCATCGGTCCGCGCCAGACGACGGCCTGATCCTCGCTGGGCAGCATCAGGTTGATGGACATGACCTTGATGCCCGTCCCTGTCTCCACAGGCTGGATTCCCAGCGGACTCATCTTGGGGTTCTCGTGCAGGCCAAACATCTTGGGTTGGCTGGGACCTGTGATGTCAGCGTCGAGCACGCCGACGCTTAGTCCGCGCCGCTGCAGCGCCACAGCCAGCAGCGCAGCCACCGATGATTTGCCCACGCCGCCCTTGCCGCTCAACACGGCGATGACGTGGGCGACCTTATTGACCGTCTGCGCGCGGGGTGGCTCCGCCTCAGCTTGCGCCAGGAAGGCCGCGCGCTCCTGTTGTCCCATCTCGACGAAGTCTACCTGTACTTCAAGCCCGGTATCCAGCGATCCAGCGGCGTCCTGAATGTCCATCGTCAGGGTGTCCTTGATGGGGATTTGCTTAAAGGGTACCGCTACAACGATTTGGACCTCATCATCCTCTACGTCGATCTTCTTGACCATCTTTAGAGACATAATGTCGCGCTTGAGCTCCGGATGCAACACCTCGTGCAACTGTTGACGTATCTGTTTCTTGGTGACCATACATTCTCCTTGAATCTAAGTGGATTATGTCCCCGCCTTCCCCAAAGCGACGCAATCGCCAGGGGCCGGCAGGAGGTGTCTCAATGATGCTCGCCTTCGCCTTCCTCCATGTGGCGATGATAAGCCTGAATCAATTGGCCAATCTGGTTGTGGGCTTGTTCCAGATCCTCGATGTACCCGCGTAATACTGTATCGCCTTCCGCAGTCAGGCGATAAACTCGCCGTGGTGGTCCCTGGGTGCTGTCAGTATCCCACTGCGATGTGACCCACCCACGTTGTTCCATATCGCGCAAGACACGATAGACGACGCTGGCATGCAGCTCACCCAATGCGAACGCCTCGAGTCTCTCCAGTAATCGATAGCCATGCAGCTTTCCCTGATGAAGGAGCAACAATAAGGTTGGCTCCAAGAACCACACGCCACCCCGCGAGCGGCTCCAGCGACGACGCTGACGTTGTTCGGACATTGAGGTAGACTCCTTGGCTCATAGCTTATCCATCGACTATTAATATTTTAAGTTACTATTTGCAAATAGTCAATAGTTATAAAAATACAATAAGTTAGATTAGCATCTAGTGGTTAGGTATGCCTGCTTGGGTTCCACTTATCAGTATAAGAAATGTTGAACTAAGCGCTTCGCGCAGCCTTGCCCCGAGGGAGCTCCTGCAAGCGAGCTCCTGACCTTTCGCCGTTTTCCGCACTCTTGACTATGCTGGGTCTCTGGGATTTTGCCGGGTAGTGGCGTGTGGAGCCCTAAAACTAGTGCCGTAGGCTACGCTAGTGGGGCTTACCAGACCTTTTCTGCGTTGTGACAGGCAGCGCGTGGCAAACGGTGCCTTTGCATCCGGCGAAATCCAAAAGAACCACTATGCTTTCTGTAAGAAACCATATTCCATACAGGAGGTATAGTCATGATACTCTTACGCCAGAGAATGATCGAGGACATGCAGCTACGCGGCTTGTCCGAAAAGCTCCAGGAAGCCTAACCTTAGAAAGCCTTAGAACCGCTTCGTTTGCCCGATTTCCTGAAAGCGCTTTGCTTTTGCCCCCAATCGGGATATGATGTGGAGGTTTCCAATATGACGACTCGAACCACTCAACTGTCTACCGGCGTGACGCTGGAATACGCACTCGATGGCCCGCTCACCGTGCCCGTGCTCTGTTTTATCCACGGGCTCGGCGCGGCGATGGAGCAGTTCTGCCCGCAAGCGGAGCATTTCGCCGGCGCGTACCGCGTGCTGCGGCTCTCGCTGCGCGGGCACGGAGGCTCGGGCGCGCCCGCACCGCCGACGCCCGAGGCGTACACGCCCCGCATCCTGGCGCAGGATGTGCAGGCGCTGCTGGCCCACCACAACATCGAGGCACTGCATGTCGTCGGCAATTCTCTGGGCGGGCTGGTGGGCTACGAACTGCTGGAACTGGGGCAACCCCGGATCCTCTCCTTGACCACCTTCGGCACGACGGCGGAACTGCACAACCCCCGGCTGCTCTATTGGACGGTGGCAGCTACGACCCACCTGCTGGGCGTCAAAGGCGTCGCCGCGCTCATCGGGAAGTCAGCCACGCAGGATCGCGCCGTGGGGAGACAGCTGCGGGAGATGTATCGCCGCACCACAAAAGACGCGCTGCTGCACATCGCCCGGCACATCGCTGACTACGACTACACCGCCACGCTGCGCCGCGCCGACTGCCGCCGCTCCTCATCCAGGGCACGCTGGACCAGGGGATTAACGCGGAACTAGATTCGACGTTGGCGGCACTCGAGGCAGCGCCGCAGAGCCGCGTCGTCCCGCTGGAAAACGCCGGGCACTTCGCCAACATGGAGCAGCCGGAAGCTTTCAATCGCATCCTGGAGACGTTCCTGGCGGATTCTCGGGATCACCGGCATTCCTGAAGCGGCGTTTTCGATATTTCGATATAGCGCAGAACCACAAGACGAAGGGACAGATTTAATGGACATTCTCGAAGCACAACGCGAAATGCGCTCCGCCTTCTTGGGCGGATTTGCCGGGCAGCTGGTCTCCGGCCTGATCTGGCTCATCGCCGCCGCGCTCGGCGCCTGGGTCGCGCCGGGAGTGGGGATGGCCGCGCTCTTCTTTGGCAGCATGGCCATCTTCCCGCTGACGCAGCTCGGCGTGCGCCTGCTGGGGCGGCCCGGCAAGGTCAGTCCGGAAAACAAGCTGTGGGGACTGGGTTCTCAGGTGGCGTTCACCGTGCCCCTCAACTTTCTGCTGGTGGGTGCGGCCACGCTCTATCGGGAGAGCTGGTTCTTCCCGGCGGCGATGATCGTGGTAGGTTCGCACTACCTGCCCTTCGTCACCCTGTACGGGATGAAGCTGTTCGGTATGCTCGCCGCACTGTTGGTGGTCGCAGGCGCGGGGCTGGCGCTCTATGGCCCGGCGGTGTTCAGCCTGGGCGGCTGGTTGGGCGGTGTAATCCTCATCGCGTTTGCCTTCGCCGGTCGCGCGGTGGTGTTGCGTGAGGAAGGCCATGCAAGGGGCTGAAAAGAGCGCGAGGGTGCCGCCAGCATTCAATCTCGTGGGGTTGCTGGGCGTCTCCCTCTGGATGTTGACCCTATTCCTTAGAGGAACGGCAGCCATCCATAATCCGGGCCTCCAGTTCTGGTTGGGCATTGCGCCCAACTTCGGCGTGGGGTTGTTGTTGTCCATGCTGCTCATCAACTGCTATCCCGTGGCCCTCAAACTCAAAAAAGCCTTGACCTACAGGCAGTTCTTGTATGGGTTGGGGTTGATTTTCGCTGTGCTGTTTCTGTCGGAGGTCGTCCACGCGCTTTTTCTGGGAGCCGCTTTTGACATCTTCGATCTGCTCGTGAGTTTGCTGGCCCTGGGCTTGATGGCCTGGCTGCACCTGCGCCTGATAGATAAAACTACAAGGAGAGAGCATGACTATCCTTGAGACCAAACATAACACAGTCCACGTGCAGGTCATGCCCCCTGCAGATTTGAGCCGTGCGGCGGCTCTGATCGCCGAGAGCTTCCGGGAGGAAGGCTTCACCCGCAACACACTCGATCTATCCACGCCGGCGCAACAAGCACGCTTCGCCGAGGCAGTGGAGTTGCGACTGTTACTCAGCCGGGCTCGTGGGGAACGGTTTTTTGTGGCGACCAGCGGGGAAACCCTGGTCGGGATCGCCGTCGTCAAGCCGCCCACGCCAGAGAAGTCGCCAGGAGGCCGGCAAAAATTCGCACTGCCTGTCCTCGGTGTAGCCGGGCTGATTATTGGTCTGGCGCTGCTGTGGCGCTGGTTGCGCTCGCGTGAATCGTAATGATTCGCGCCGATTCACAGTTTGTTCCTACAGGAGGTTTGGATGACCACCACTAAAGACACACAATGCAAACGCCGCTGGCTGATCGCCATTCCGCTGAGCATCGTCCTGCTCGCGGTCGCGGTTTTCGCCGCTATCCCCTCACTGGTGATGAACGATATGGTCAACCTGCACGTGACCTTTGCGGAAACCTGGACCGGCGCGGAAGAGGGCCTCGATCCCCAACGGCTCGTCCTGACCACGCAGGATGGCCTGGACGTCGTGGCCTACGAAGTCTACGCCGAGAATCCCAAGGCAGTGGTTATCTTCCTCTCGGGCATCCACAACCCCTCCGTTACCGCCTTCTTCGGCCACGCGCGAATGCTGAAAGATGAGGGCTACGCCTCGATTCTGTTGGAGATGCGGGCGCACGGCGAGAGCGAAGGGGACGTCATCGCCCTGGGCTTCAAGGAGCATCTCGACACCCGCGCCGTGGTGGACTATATCCGCGCGAATCCTCGCTACGCCGAGACATCCATCGTCGTCTACGGGCTGTCGATGGGCGGCGCGGTCGCCATCAACTCCATCGGGCAGATCCCCGAGATCAACGGACTGATCAGCATGTCCGCCTACTCCGCGTGGGATGACGTCTTTCTGGACAACATGGGAGCATCGGGACTCCTGGCTGCCGTGCAGCGACCCTTCATCGGGCTCCACACCGGGCTCAAATACGGCTGGGCCAATCGCAACATCAACCCGAAAGACCAAATCCAAAACCTCGGCAACCGGCCCGCATTGCTGATCCACGCACGGGGTGATTCCCAAATTCTCTACGCCAACTTCGAGCGGCTGGTCGCGCACGCTCCGGCGCACGTCGAGACCTGGGTCCGCGAGGGGGATTCACACTTCATCGTGGAGGAGAGCCTTTTCCTCACACCCTACGAAGATACCGAGTACGCCACGCGCATCCTCGGATTCCTAGACCGGCACTTCGGCCCATCGCCTTAGAACTGTGCGACATCCATTTCAGCATAATGAGGTGATATGATGAACAACATCCAACAGAAAACTCGTACAGTCCATATCGCCGCCGTCCAGGTGGAGTCGCAACCGGGGCAGATCGCAGCCAATCACGCCCACGCCTTGCCCTTCGTCGAAGCCGCTGCGGACCAAGGCGCGCAGCGGATCGTGCTCCCTGAGCTCTTCGCCTGTGGCTACATCCCCAATCCGAGCATCTGGTACTACGGCGAAACCCTCACCGGGCCCACGGTGACCTGGCTACGGGAGACGTCCCGACGCCTGGGCACTTACCTGGGCGGGGGCTTCCTCGAAGTGGCCGGCGCCGATTTCTTCAACAGCTTCGCCCTGACCGATCCCGAAGGCGAGTTGCTGGGCTGCGCGCGCAAAACCCAATCCGAAGTCTACTGCTTCAAGTACGGCGCAGGGCAGCACGTCATCGAGAGCGATCTCGGCACGCTCGGGGTGGGGATCTGCGCCGACAATCACATCAGCACCTTCCCCGCGCTGATGGCGCGCAACAGCATCGACCTGTTGCTGATGCCCCATGGCTCGCCCATGCCCTACAGAACGTCGAAGGTGATCACCCAGGCCGACATCAAGCAGATCAAGGAGAAAACACTTTCCATCCCCGCCCTGTATGCCGAAGCGTTGGGTGTGCCGGTGCTCTTCGCCAACGCCGTGGGCGCGCTGCAACCGATGGCGGGGCTGCTGGGCAAGTTCATGACACCGGAGCACTTCCGGTTACGGGGCTTCTCGCGCATCGTGGATTCGGACGGCGCGCTGCTGGGGGAATTGGGGGAGGAGGAAGGCATCCTCGTGGCTGAAGTCACGCTCGACCCGGCGCGCAAGCAGTACATCGCCCCGCCGGATTACGACGGCTGGCTGCACGAGGGATCCGCTATGATGCGCAAGGTGTTGGCCCCGCTGGATATAGCTGTAGGCCGGGCGACTTATGCGTTGAGCCGGAAGCGCCGGCGTCTGGCCAACAGTATTGGAGGTAAGAACCTATGAAAACTCGTACTATTGCTTTTTACTGCATCGGGGTAGGCGCGCTGATGGGCCTTCAGTGGGGCTTCTTCCTGGCGACGGGCAACGTCCCGGAATTGGAAACTGAACCGCTGGCGATTGCTTTTCACCTCGCGGCGGAACTGGCGACCGCCATCGCGCTGATCGTCGCCGGGAGCAGCCTGCTGCGGCGCGCGCGTTGGGTGCGGCCTGTCACCCTGCTGGCGTTGGGGATGTTGCTCTACACGGTCATCAACAGCGCCGGGTACTTCGCCGAGCAGGGCGTATGGGGCATGGTGGGGATGTTCGGGGTGCTGCTTGTGCTCACGCTGCTCGCGGTTTGGAGATTGTTGAAAGGACACCATGAGGAGTAAAGACGGAGTTATCTAAAGTTTTCGGCCTCTTTCGAGAGGGGACAGACCATCGTTTTGGCGATACTTGGCCTGTTCTACGGCGTCTGCTATGAACGCTCGAAGGCTCTTGTCGGGAATTAGGTGAAGCCCTACATCTGCTTCTCTATAAGCGGGCTGATCCATTTTCCCGGTTTGTTAGGTGTACACTTTCCTTGCTGGGTGAGAACATTATGGAATATGCACTCTAGA
>CAZCPK010000034.1:7260-15918 GCA_964500755.1 uncultured Anaerolineales bacterium | reverse complement strand
TGTAGATCATGGCGACCTTGATGGCGTCCGTGCCCAGCGAGTTGGTGACGCCGGTGGCGGCGTCGGGGTCGATGAAGGCGTAGGTCGCTGTGCTGACCTCGTTCAGCCCTTCGATCAGGTCTTGGAGAGCGCTGTCGGTGTCATAGCCGTCGTTTTCAATCTCCATCAGGCCGATCACGTCCGCGTCCAGGGTCAACATGGCGGTGATGATCTTGGTGCGCTGCCGTTCGAACTCGGTCTGATCGTCGGCGCCGCGGCAGTCCATGAGCTCGCCATCCACACCGCCGGTGCAGCCGCTGAAGGTGTTGAAGTAGTTGAGGACGTTGAAGCTGGCGACCTTGACGGAGCCGCCCACATCCTCCGGGGCGTCCGGTCGCGGGTTGCGCGCGGTGAACTCGGGCGTCTCGGTGGGGTGGAGTCGGTACTCACCGTAGCGGTCATCCAGGACGCCGAGCAGTTCTGTCACCACATCCCCGGCCCGCAGGACGTTGGTGGTGCTCAGCCCGGGGCTGGGGAAGGGGATGGGGCTGGGGGAGGAGGCGGTGCTACCGTCATCCAGCAGCAGTGAGCGCCGGTTATTCGCCGCTTGCAGTTCCTGGGCGGGCAGGCCCGGCGTAATCACGTTGGTGGGGTTGTAGAGCCGTCCGCCCTGGGCCAGCCGGAGGGTTCCATATCTGTTGAGGTCGTAAAGGTCGTTGACCGTCAGCTCTTGCGGGAAGGTAACCAACATGCTCTCGTAGGCTTCGTAATCGGTCAACTCTGTGAGAGGGAGCAGCACTTCCGTGGGCGTGATGGTATGACCGGTGTCTGTTTTCTCGACGCTGGCGTTGTTGATCTGGGTGAGGTAGTTATATTCGTCCACGACGCCGCCGACGGTGACCTTGTCACTGATGGTGACGGCGGGCGTGCTGCCCAGGTAGACGTAGATGCCTTCGGAGGTCTGGGGATCATCGTCAGGTTCAGGCTCTTGCATAAAGAATCCGTTACCCAGCAGCCTTGTGACGACGCCTTCGACGTCGCTAACCTCCTGTCCGACCAAGGGGGAGGTCAGCCCGTCGCCCTGGATATGATGGATGGAGAGCTGATCACCCACTAAGGTCATAACCGGTGCGCCCAGGGTGGGGGTGGTATAGTTGACGGCGCTGACGGCGTAGTCGTCGTTCCAGATCAGGACGCTATCGGTCGTCGCGGTTACGGCAAAGCGGGCGGTGAAGGTGTCCAGGGGATCAAGCGCGCTCTGGGTCCAGCTGACGACGTTCCCGTCCCAGGCGCCGCCGTCCAGTGCGTAAGCAAGGGTGGCATCGGCGGGCACTGTGTCCGTGAGTACAATGTCGTTTAGAGCGACGCCGGTGACGTTCTGGACGGTGAGTGTGTAGGTGTAAAGGTTCCCCGGCGCGACGTTGGCAGGGGCGGTTTTGTCGAGGGCGATCTGGTACTCGAGGACGTCGGCGGCGAAGCGAGGCAAGACTTTATATTCGTTCCAATCGTAGACCAGCGCGCCGCGCAAGAGGGCAAATTCGTCACCCACGCTGGGCTCCAGACGGTAGCCCCAATCATCGACCTTGCCTTCGGCGCTGCTGGCGTCGCTGAAGGTCCAGATACCGTTATTATCTATGCCGGCTGTGACCACGATGTCGCGCACCTCGACGAAGACGCTCTCGTAGGCTTCGCTGGTCGCTACGTTGGCGTAGGGGATCTCGGCAGCGGTGACGACGCTGGGAGCGTACGGCTCGTTGCCGGTACTGAGCACCGTGTCGTCGCTAGCGTAGAGTTCGGTGACACCGTAGTACTCCTGGATCTGCCCGCTCACCTCAACCTCGTCGCCGACGGAGACGTTGCCGCCGTTGTAGATGTAGAGCCCGTGCCAGGGACCGGGCGCTTCGGCGATGAAGTACTGGCCGGTGCCGTAGGTCGCGTAGACGATACCCGACACGGTGACGTTCTGTCCCGCACAGGGGGAGGCGTCGTCTGCACCGGGATTCTCGACGTACTGGATATCGTAGATGGTGCTGCAGGCGTTGACGTAGGTCTCCACGGGCGCGCCGGTCGTTGGCGTCAGCCACTCGGTAGCGTAGGCGACGTAGTCGTCGTTGATCAGCTTCGTTGTTTCATCAGACGCGGTGACGACCAGGGTGTAGGTCAGGGTGGTGTCGTGGGCCAGCGACGCGGCGGTCCAGGTGATGGTGTGGGTGGCTTCGTCCCAGCCGCCCATGGGGTCGGAACTTGCGTAGGTGGCGCTCAGTGGCAGCGTGTCGCTGACGACCAGGTTGGTGAGCGTGCCGCCGGTCTGGTTGTCCACAGTGAGAGTGTAGGTGAGCAGAGACCCTGGCGCGACCACATCGGCGGCGTCCTTGGATACCACCAGCCCGGTGCCCACAAAGGGCACGATGTCGTCGGCGTCGCGCGGCTCGATCTTGTAGTCGCCAAAGCTGTAGTTTAACATACCGCGCACAGCGCTGAGGGCTTCACCGGCGGTGGCACTATAGGCGTAGCCCAAGTCATCGACACGCACGGGACCGCTGCCGTCGTTCACGCTCCACTCTCCGTGACCGAGATCCGGATCTTCTACTATAACATCCTGAACCTCAACCAGCACGCCCTCATAGGGTTCGCCGTCATCGGCGACCGCCGTGCTGATGACGCTGGCGGCGTATAGGTCGTTCCCCGTGCTGTTGACGGTATAGGTGACACCGGTGAGCTGCGTGAGGCTATTATACTCATCCACCGTGCCGGTGATGACGATGGTATCTCCCACCGCCGGCAAGGTAACGTCGGAATCATAAACGTAGATCCCATGCCATGCACCCTCATCTTCGGCCAGTGCGAAGCTGTTGCTGCCGTAGACGGCATAGACGATGCCTTCCACGGTGACCGTCTCGTTCATGCAAAGAGAATCGCCGCCGGGATACTGAATGTTGTAGATGGAATCGCAGGTGTCGATAATCTGGGTGGTGATCGGGGCGCCGACGGTGGTCGTCATCCAATCGCTGCCGCCGTTGACGCCATAGGCGTCGTTTTCGATCACGCCGCCGTGCTCACCGGTCGCTGTCACCTGGAAGGTGCGGCTGAGTGTAGTGCCGGCGGCGAAGTCGTCCACGGTCCAGGAGATGACGTTCCCGCCGTCGATGCCGCCGCCGTGCGACGCGGCGATGAAGTCCGCGCCTGTGGGGAGCACATCGGTGATGACGGTCGTCGTTGGCGTGATGCCCGTGGCGTTCTCGACGGTCAGCGTGTAGGTGAAGATCTCGCCGGGCGCGACGGTGCCCGGAGCGGATTTGGAGATGGCAAAGCCTACACTGGCAACAAAGCTTTGTCCACCATTGACGGCATCCGGTGTAGCAGTCTGCGGCCCTGACCAGGTGAAATCCTCGTAATGTGTGCCAGAACCGGTTAGCTGCAGTGAGTCACCTACTGGCGTGCTGCCGCTTTCACTGACTCCTATATCGATGCTGGTTATGCCGTTGGCTGGGCCGTCGGCAGCAGTAAAGGACCCTTCGTAGCTCAAGAATTGGATCACGTTGTTGCTATCATCGATCAATGCCAGTCCATCGGGACTACCATTCTGGAGACCATTGGTAGGGTAGCCAAACCATATTGTTCCGAATCCATTCTGCAGATCAGGAATGGTGGCGTTGAGAGTGCGGTTGTTGTATACCGTACCATTGCTACCGTTGTAGAGCACAATACTCCAACCTGATAGATCGGTTCCGGCAGGGCCTGCGATCTCCACACCTTCATTGGCATCGGTACCATCATTATCGTAGTGGATCTCGTTGATAAAGACCGCCGTGTCAGCAGCCGTGACGCTTGTTGCCAGCGTCATCATGATGGCGAAGCCTAAGGTAATCATCAGTGTCAATATTACCCTGTAAATCTTACGTGAATTCATGACCTCTACTTCCTCCTTTGCGTCTGAATGTGTTGGCGAGCATGAATGCTTCTTGTAACAACACGATCTTTGGATCATCACCTCCTTCATGACACGCGCGTGTTGTTGATACAGCATCTAAAGACAAAGAGGCCTGCCGTGTCAACGACAGGCCTCAAAGATACGTAACGGTATTGAAGGTCTGAGGATTTCTTGAGATTCGTTTGTTCATGCGCTTTTCCTCATCCTGTAGAACAGTAGAGAAAAACTGCGGTTGAAAAGGTTTATGAGCGGATAGGGTAGCTGCGACTATAGCATTGGGCGAAGAAATGTCAAACTTGACCTCGATCTGGAACACCCCGGTGCGACCATGTTAGCATGGTATCTGGATCGAACAACGGCGCGCTTTCGTGAGGACAGGAGACAGTAAGATATATGAAAGACGGGGCGAGCATGGCGCTCGCCCCGCTATACTAAACTACGGCATTAGTTGCTGTTGCGGAAGATGAGGGGGAGGAAGTATTTGTGGTCGAAGCCATGCATGTAGCGGAAAATCGTGGTTTCCCACTTCGCGCCTGGATCATCGGTGATGTGCTCGATGGTGTTGATGAAGATTTGGGCGGTATCGGGATCGTCGATGGAGACCTGGTAGGTTATGATGTGTGGATCGGTGGGTCCGGTGTAGTCGAAGCAGACGACTAATCCATTATAGATGGTCGATGCCGTACCGTCGTTGTAGGCGTATTGTTCGGCCTCTGTGCCGGCGGCATTCTCGATGCCGATGGTGACGTCGTCAACCGGACCGTTCAGATTGTCGTAAGCAAAGGCAATGCTGCCGGTGTTGCTATCAACTACCATCTCGAAATCGAAATGCACACTGCCATCGCCGCCCCAGGGGATGATGTTGTCATACTCAACAATGGCGATGGGGCCTGCGGTAGCCAAAGAGACGCCGTGGTTTTCCGTCTTGTCATAGACGATTTCCATATCCTTCCAGAAGGCTGCCAAGGCGTTGTTGGGAAGATCGGGGTCGGGTAGATTCTGGTTGACCCAGGGTTCGCCGCCATAGTTGTTGGCGTCATCAAAGAGACCGAAGCCGTCGTCGGTGAAGCCCAGCCCATTGTAGCGGTCTCCGTAATATAGGAATTCCAGGTCAGAGAAGGTTGTCCAGACAGTGGTATCCCCTGTGATTCCAGCCTGAGCATAAATGCTGAAGTCCTCCAGGTTGACGTAACCGCCGAAGCCAGTATCGCAGTCAGGGTCGCTATCGTTGGTGGACATCTGGTATTCGTAGGTGCCTTGCATCGCACCGTTCCATGTGAGGTAGCGTCCCACGACCGATGCACCACCCGTGGCGGATCCTGGTACATAGGTCAGGCCATCAGGAATTTCGTCGCGGAGAAGAAGGTTATAATCTTCGCCGGTAACGTTGGGTTGGACGGCGATCTGGTAGGTGAGAATGACCTCATCCCCGTTGGTGGTGACGTCGATGACTTCCTTCAACACGTCGTCTTCATGACGGATAATGTTGACGGGGATGGTGCCGACGTTGCCCTCACTTCCGGGCTCGCTGCCTAGCGAGAACGCGCCGTACCAGCGGTCACCCGCGACCATCTCCGGGGTGTCCCAGAAAAGATCCAGGTCGAAGGGCTCCATCTCCTCGGCGCTTGTGGGGCCAAAGATGTCCATGTTGTCTGCATCGGTGCCGGGAACCACGGCTGTAGCCAGGGTGATGGCGTCGGGTTGATCATCCGAGCCTTGCCAGTTCTGCACGACGATAAGGTAGGCGCCGGCGTCCGGATCGGTAAGATCACAGTACTCATTCCAGGAGGATGTCGTGCTGGCGCAGACTTCCGCGAAACCCGCACCTGTATCGTAGAGGATGAAGAGATCGACGTCAGGTGCTTCGGAGGCTGTAACCTCTGCTACCAGCCGCTTGGCTCCAGCAGGAACGGTCACGAAGTTGTAGTAGACCTGGCTCAAATCGTCGTAAGGATCGCTGTTGGTGGGATCCTCGTCGAGTAGGAGATCGTGCATGTCGGCCTGGGTCAGGCCAAATGGCTCGGTGACCAGGTTCAGGATCTCGATGGCTTGCACATCTTCAATGGTCTGAGAACCGGCGTTGCGGCGGGTGTTGATCTCGACCAGGTCTGGCAAGATGCCGGAGGTGGGCAAGACGGCAACAGGGAGGTGGAGTTTTGGCTGCTCAGGATCGTCGGCGGTCAGAGTGACCTCACCGAAGAGCCACACGCCATCTTCCTCTTCGCTTACGTCAGCGGTGAAGGTCACTACCTGGGTGGCATCGGCGGCGATGGTAAAGGTCATGGGGTCGGCGGTTAAGGGGACGTCACCGGTGGTGGTGATCTCCCATTCAATCTCTTTGCTTGTGGTATTGCGGAAGACGCGCTCCCATGAGCAGGATTGCAGGCATTCTCCATTACCCAGGCTGGCGAGGTTGAGGCTGGTGGGATCGCCGTCCAGAGCGGGATCGGCGGTTTCGTAGTTGGCGACGGTCTCGTGGAGTACCAGTCCCGCCAGCGCTGCGTTGGTCAGGTCCAGCCGACCCGCACCCACGTCAAAAGGATCGACGGGGGTGGTGGCGTCGTCTTTGACTACGCCCTTCTTGCTGGTCATCATCAGTGCCGATTGGATCTCGGCCTCGGACCAGTCAGGGTGGAGGGCGCGCATCAATGCTCCAGCACCCGCGACGTGCGGACTGGCCATGGAGGTGCCGCTCATCATGCCGAAGGCATCGGGATCTCCGGCATAGGCGGCAAAGATGTTAGTGCCGGGCGCGGCGATATCAGGTTTGATGAGGTTAGGATTGACGTTGGGGCCTCGCGAACTCCCTGCGGCGAGAATGTCAGCCCACTCTGGGTTGAGCACGCGATCCACGCCAGCGTTGATGCGTGCGGTAGGATCGTCTTCTGCCTGCACCCAATCGCGCATGGCTTCACCGTCGTCTAGGGTGATGAAGACCGAGGGGATGGTGGTGTCCTCTAGGCCGCCCATGGACATGGGGGGGCCACCACTGTTGTTGAAGATGATCACGGCGATAGCGCTGGCATCGGCGGCGTTGTCGACTTTATCCGCAAAGGCACAATCACCGCGTTGAATCAGTGCGATGCTGTTGGTGAAGACATCGGTGGGGAAGGGGTCGCAGCCCAGCACGTTATCCGTGTCTACATCGCCGGAGTAGACGATGTCGGCTTCGATGTCGGTGTCGATTTCAGGCCCTTCGGGGCCGCGGATGGCACCGATGCCTTCCAGTTCAGCGGGCACCGTTCCAGGCCCGGTCACGTCGACGGTGTTGGCGAGGATGCGACTGATGGTGGTATTAGCTACCGTGGTCATCCAGGGCGAGTTGGCCGGTGATCCCACGGTGCCTGCACCGGGGCCATCGTTGCCGGCGGAGGTTGCGACGAAGACACCCGCTTCGCGCGCCGACAGATAGGCCAGAGAATCGGGGTCGTTCCAGGGATCAGTTGGCCCGCCGCCGATGGAGTAGTTGATGACATCCACGCCATCGGCGATAGCATTGTCGATAGCAGCCATAATGGAATCGCCCTGACAACCGCTGCCTGTACAGACGTCGTAGGAGATGATGTTGGCGTGCGGGGCCATACCCGAGATCTGCTCGAAGGTGTAGCCTTCGTACTCGACGTCATAAAGTACGTTGCCAGCGGAGGTGCTGGCGGTGTGGCTCCCGTGGGAGTTATCGTCCTCAGGGTCATCACCGGAGCTAGGATAGCTGTAAACGCCGATTAGCTTGTCGTTACAGGTCAAGTCAGGATCATAGCTATCATGGTCGGGATCGCACCAACCGGTGTAGTTGTCGGCGCCCCAGGGATTGGTGTGATCGTAGTCGTCATCCCCGACGTCGGCAAAGGAAGGGTGATCCATGTTGATGCCGGTGTCGATGATGCCGACGATGATACCTTCGCCCATGGTGCCGTCCAATGTGCCGGTGTTTTCTCCCTCCCAAATACCGACAGCGTTGAGGAATTCTGGCGTGGTGTCGGTTTGGAGATAGCGTGTGAAGTTGGGGATTACGTCTCGTACACCGGGCAGTTTCGCTACCTGAGCGGCCTCTGCCGGCGTCAGTTCCACGGCCATGCCGTTGTACGCTATGTCATAGGTGTGAATTATTTTGAGGGAGTGTCCCGTCTCTTGTTGCATCTGGTTCAGAACGTTATTGCGTTCCTCGGCCAGATAGCTGCGATAGGCGCGGCTTGCGGCACTGTTGACGTCCAGTTTGTCGGCGCCGGTAGCCACAGGTGAGGTCGCTTGCAAACTGACTTTTCCGCCTTTATAAGTAGCAAGAGGCTCATCTTCCAGACGGATAATGTAGATCTCCGGTTGATCCGCCTCACCTTTGGAGATGTCTGACATGACCACTTCTGGCTGAGCAGTTTTCAATTCGGGTGGGTCGGTGCTCCTAGTCGCTGCTGGCGTCACGCCTACTGTGGGGATGAGTAGTGAGAGCACTATAGACAAGATCAATATACGTGAACTGTGGGATTTCATGGTGATTAATCTCCTTAAAATGAACAGATAGTTGTAAGATACGAAATCACCTCAACTAACTTTGCCTAAGACTGGTTACATATCATCACCTCCTTCTTAACCTGCTTATGAAGGTAATTGAGGATTCGTGCGTCGCGATGATTTTGTCACAGTTTTTAAGCTTGTCAAATAAGCATTTTAGGCTTCAGGGACATGATAGTCCAAAAGCGTGGAAGCGCCAGGGCATTTATGGTGTCCACAACCGGCTCCGAGTAGAGCCGTGC
>CAZCPK010000034.1:0-7250 GCA_964500755.1 uncultured Anaerolineales bacterium | reverse complement strand
GGCTTGTCACAAGACGTTGAAGAAGTAGTGATCGATGTTCGAGTTGAGAGAATAAATTGTCGCAACCAAAACAAGGGACAGTCTTGGGAACCCGTCCCTTGTTCTTTGGTTGTCTATTTTTTCTGGTGTGCTATACTTGGGGCGTTGCGGGCGTAGTTCAGTGGTAGAACGTCAGCTTCCCAAGCTGAATGTCCGGGGTTCGAGTCCCCGCGCCCGCTTTTTTCGCCTCTGACTCCTCTTCTTTATTTGAGAATTCTAATCTTTTCCGTATTTTGAGGTGCGAGTTTACACGTCTCCCCCAACGACTTCCTGTAGGCGCTTCTTGAGCTGCTTCGTGCTGAGCGGGGTGGCGGTCAGCAACGTGCCATCATAGACGATGCCGAAGGTTCCGTAAGGGGAAGGGGCTCGTTCCTGGACTTCCTGAGCGCTCTGCAGTTCGACCGCTCGGCGTTGCTGTATGCCCATATCCGCAGCGGCGGTCAGTGCCTTCTCAACGGCATCGTGGAAGTAGGGACATTGGTTAGCATAGACCACTGTCAGTCCTTTACCGTAATACGCTTGTCTTTCGCCCCAGTCTTGGGGAAGACTAGGATCGGGTGCATCCTCAAGTTTCCTTGCCAGCAGACCGAACGCCGGCGGCGCTTGGTCGATGACCTCGAAGCCTTGGTTGAGGAGTATCTTTTTACCCACCAGGTGACCGCCTTTTTTAGTCAGCGCGGCAACGCCCCGTTTCCCCGTCTCTTGAGCATCCTTGAGGCATGCCTGTAGCAGTTGCGTACCGTATCCTTTCTTTTTAGCTCGTCCCACCACCCAAAGGCAGTGAATAACCAGATAGTCCGTTGCCTGGACGGGGCGCCACGCAAACTCTCCCGGTGTATATTCGATAAAGCCGACGGACCGCCCATCCTCATGAATCATCTTGATTTGTAGACCTTCGGTAAAGCGCTGCTCCAACCAGGACAGTTTTTGACGATAGCCCTCGGCCTTGGGTTTGCTCTTATAGCAGAAAAAACCGTAGTCGGCGGCCATTTCCGCTGTGTCGACGGTGATGACTTCAGTTACATTGCTCACGTTTTATTCCTCCTGGGTTTATCCGTTGGTTTGATCATCCCAGCCTCACCCGCTTAAGGCTGGACACTAAACGCAGTATAGAGCTGATACATGTCATAACTTGCCGTATTTTGGATCGACAAGTGTTTCCTTGACCAGACCTCCGAGGTCTAAAAATCGATCTTCCAACGGAGAGACAGTTGGTTGAGAACGGTATGTCAACTCAAAACGCCCTTACCGAGACCTCGGAGGTCTCTCCCCAAGGTCTCTCCCGTATAATTTTCAAATGGCTTCTCAGGATTTGTGGGCGTCAACTTGTGATAACGAGAAAGGGCCGGTGTGTATGCACACCGGCCCTGTGTGGGAGATCTTGCGCAGGATTAGCGAACGACTTCTTCAGTGTCGCGATCGAAGATGTGCATGCGGCTCATGTCGAACGCGGCGTTCTTGGTCATACCAACACGGACGTCCGTGCGCGGGTCGAGGCGCCCCAGGAACTGCGTGTCTTTGGTGTTGAAGTAGGCGATGACCTCGTTGCCCATCAGCTCGGTCACGGTGACCTTGGCCTCCACGTAGGCGGGCTTGATCTCCGGCGGTTCGTACTTGGGGTCGTGGATGTGCTCAGGACGTACACCCATGACGACTTCCTTACCCAGGTAGGGCTTGTAGGTGTCGACGCGCTCTTCGGGGATGGGTACCCGGAAGTCTTTGCAGTCCGCGTACATGGTGCCGTCTTCCTCGATCACGGTGGTGTTGAAGAAGTTCATGGAGGGGCTGCCGATAAAGCCGGCGACGAAGACGTTGGCGGGCAGGTCGTAGAGGCGCTGGGGCGTGTCGAGCTGCTGCAGCACGCCGTCCTTGAGCACAGCGATGCGCGTGCCCATGGTCATGGCCTCGGTCTGGTCGTGGGTCACGTAGATGAAGGTGGTCCCCAGGCGTTGGTGCAGCTTGGAGATCTCGGCGCGGGCCTGGACGCGCAGCTTGGCGTCTAGGTTGGAGAGCGGCTCGTCCATCAAGAAGACGTTGGGCTCTCGGACGATGGCGCGCCCTACGGCGACGCGCTGGCGCTGACCGCCGGAGAGCTGCTTGGGCTTGCGGTCGAGCAGCTGCTCGATGCCCAGGATATTGGCCGCTTCCTTCACGCGCTTGTCGATCTCCGTCTTGGGGATCTTGCGCAGCTTCAGGCCGAAGGCCATGTTGTCGTAGACCGACATGTGCGGATAGAGCGCGTAGGACTGGAAGACCATGGCGATGTCCCGGTCCTTGGGGGGCACGTCGTTGACCAGCCGGTCGCCGATGTAGATCTCGCCCTCGGTGATCTCCTCCAGACCGGCCAACATCCGGAGACTGGTGCTCTTGCCGCAGCCGGAGGGGCCAACAAAGACCAAAAATTCCTTGTCTTCGATCTCAATGTCGAGGTCTTTGACCGCGACGACGTCGCCAAAGCGCTTGGTTACGCCCTTGTAGGTTACATTTGCCATCTTCAAACTCCTTTTTAGATTAACTCGGTTGGTAGATTATCTGCCGGGCTCAGGTCAGGACGACCCGAATCCCCATTTCGCTTAGATCCCAGAGCGGTGCATTGGGCGCTTCTCGCCCGGTGATCAGCACGTCCACCGCTGTCGCCGGGGCGATAAAGACCGCGCCGGCGCGTCCCACGTGTTCCGGTGCGCTCAGTACTAGCACCTGCGTTCCCACGTCGATCAACGCGCGCGCCGTGTTTGCGTAACGGAGCTGATCGTGCGAGAGCCCGTGCTGCGCATCCAGCCCTCCGGCTTCCAGGATCGCCCAATCCGCCCGCAGCGTGGGGCCTGCGTCGAGGTCGCCGTAGATGTGAAAGTGCTCGTCGACCTGCCCGCCTATCACGTGCAGGGTGTGGTGGGGGAGGCGCGCGACGTTCCAGGCGACGTCGAGGGCGTTGGTGATCACCGTCGTCGGCTTATTCTCCCCCAGAAAAGGGATAATTTCTGGCGTGAAGGCGCCGGGCGCGATAAAGACCACGCTCTCCGCAGGTAATAGCCGGGCGGCGGCCTCTCCGATGCGGCGCGCCAAAGCGCTGGCAGGCTCCGTATCTCGGTGTATCTCCCGGAGAACGGCGCCCCCGTGTACCCTCTGGAGGTGCCCGGCCTTCTCCAGCCGGTTAAGATCCCGCCGGATGGTCACCGGGTCCACGTCCAGCTGCTCGGCCAGGGATGAGACGCGGACGCTGCCAGCCTCTCGCAACCTCTCCAGTATTAAAGTGCGTCGTTCTGCGCCGATCATGGGCTTTTTCACTGTTTCCACTATAGCAGCGGATGCACGCTTTGTCAACGTTTTCCCGCTTATTCGTGCAATATCGTGCTGATTCGGTCTTTTTCGTGCTATTCTTCGGAGGGCTCCGGGGTTTCTGGTAGGGGAGTGAGTGGATAATCGTAGTAAGCTTCGACCACTTGGCGGAAGAGGGGAGCCGCAATGGTGGAGCCCTCCCCGGCGTTTTCCGCCAGCACCACCAGCGCGATCTCTGGTGCGTCGGTCGGAAAGTAGCCGGCGAACCAGGCGTGGGGGAGGTCTCCGGCTCTCGGCGCCTGGGCGGTGCCGGTCTTGCCTGCCACGGGAATATCGAGGCCCTCGAAGCGGTGAGCTGCGGTGCCGAGCGGCTTGCTCGTCACGCCGAGTAGAGCTTCCTGGAGTATGCTCAGATTCTCTGTGGAGAGGGGCAGCTGCCCGGTGGCCTGTGGCGCGGTGATGTGTTCGGGATGGCTGGCATTGGGAGCGATACGCTCCACCAGGTAGGGGCGATACAGCGTCCCGCCGTTGGCGACGGCGGCCATCATCCGCGCGATTTGCAGCGGAGTCACCAGGATAAAGCCCTGGCCGATGGCGAGGTTGACCGTGTCTCCCGTAGCCCAGCCCTCGAAGTAGGTGTCCTGTTTCCATTGTGGGGTGGGCATGAGTCCCCGGGATTCAGGCAGCTCCTGCAGCCCGGTACGCCCTCCCAGGCCGAAGGCCGTGCCGTAGGTCGACAGAAGTTCCGGGTCGGCCAGATGTAGGCGCTTTCCGACCTCGTAGAAGACGACGTTGCAGGAGGCGGTCAGGCCGTCCTTGAGCGTGATGTTCCCGTGGCCCGTCTCCAGCCAACAGGTCTTGCGGTTGGCTGCTCCCAGGCCGTCCCAGTAGCCCGGACAGAAGAAGCCCGTCTGAGCGGCGGCGTTCTCGCTCTCCAGCGCTGCGGCCAGGGTCACGACTTTGAAGACGGAGCCGCAGGGATGGGTCTCCTGGGTAGCGCGGTTGAGCAGGGGACGATCGGGACTGTTGAGCACCGCTTGCCGCTGGACGTCGTCGGTGGGGCGGATGAAGATGTTGTTGTCGAAGTCGGGCTTGCTGACCAGGGCGCGCACGGCGCCGCTGTGGACGTCCAGGGCGACGATGGCGCCGGGTTGCGCGCCCAGAATCTCCTCGGCAGCCTGCTGCAAGTCACGGTCGAGGGTCGCGGCGATAGCGCGTCCCCGTTCGGGTTCCTGCTGGGCTACCGAACTGACGTACTGTCCGTTGTCGTCGACGAGATAGAGGCGCCCGCCGTTGCGCCCCGCCAGGATCTCCTCGCCCCAGGCCTCCAGGCCCGCGACGCCGACCCGGGCGTCGTTCCGATAGCCCTTACGGCGGTAGACGGCTTCCTGTTCCGCCGGGATGGACGCGACCCAGCCGACGACGTGGGCTGCCACGCCGTCCAAAGGGTAGAGGCGGCCCGGGCGCTCGCGCAACTCGATCCCCGGCTGCTGGAGGACGTCACCGTGCGCGAGGCTCTCCTTCCCTGTGATATCGGTGATTGGGATAAACCAGTGGCTGGGTTGACCCGCGTACTGGGCCTGGAGCTCCTCGGCGGAGATGCCCAGCGCGGGCCCCAATGAGGTCAGGAGCGCCGGCTCATTCTGGATCCGCTCTGGGACGACCCCCACGGTGACGATGGTGCTGGGGATCGCCAGCCCTGCGCCCTCACGATCGTAGATGTTGGCCCGTGGGGGGACCTGATATTCCACGGCAAACTGGTTGCCGTCGGCCAGCGTGGGCCAGATGCTCTCGCGCCGCCAATCGATCCACCACGCTCCGTCCTCCTGGGTGAGCCAGAGTTGGTTCACGGCCGTGAGCGGCCCAAAGAGGGCGGTCTCCCACCGTTCTTCGAACTGAATCCAGGCGCGCTCGCCCTCCAGACCGAGCTCCTGCGGTGTCGTCGTTACCGTGAGGGTCGTGGTGGTCTTTAGCGCCCGCTGATAACTTTCCGCGAAGCGCTCGGCGGAGAGCCCGTCACGTAAAGAGGGCGCGAGGAGAGTGTACATTTGCGCGAAGTCGTCCGCTTCCCAGGCGGTAAGGAACGCGCGCCCCGTGGACTCAGGGCCGGAGATATCGGGCGTGGGGATGGGGGTTGCCGTGGCGGAATCGCCGGTGGGCGTGGGGGGGAGCGACGTCGGAGCAGCGTCGCAACTCACCATCAACAGAAGGAGGAGGCTGACGTTGAGTAGCACGCGGGCGGATCTCATACGGTACTCCCGGGGTCGACGGCCGGACAGGGATATCCAAATTGTCGGTAGCAGAGGGTGGGGACATCCAGCCGCGGGAACCAGGGCGAGGTCTGGAGAAGGTTCAGCAGCGCGCAGAGCGGCAGGCCGACCACGTTGGCGTAACAGCGGTCGAGCCGGCGGACGGGATGGAAGTCGGCGTTCTGGATGGCGTAAGCGCCGGCCTTGTCCAGAGGGTCGCCGCTGGCGACGTAGGTGGCGATCTCTGCGTCGGTGTAGGCGCGCATGTGGACGCGTGTCTCGACCCGGCGGGTGTACGTCTGTTGATCTACAGGTCGATAGAGCGTCACCGCCGTGTAGACGTGATGCTGTTTGTCGCGTAGCGCCCTCAGCGTGGCCCGCGCCTCTTCTGGCGTGGACGGTTTTCCCAGTAGGGTGTCCTCGTGAGCGACCACCGTATCGGCGCTAAGAATCCAGGCCTGGGGATGCCGGTTGGCGATCGCGCCCGCTTTCTGCTCCGCCAGGCGAGCGGTCAACGTCTTGGGGGGCTCCTTTGCGTTAGGATCCTCGTCGATGTGGGCCGGCCGGATAACGAACGGCAACTTGAGCCAATTTAGCATCATCTGTCGCCGGGGCGACGCTGAGGCCAGAATCAGTGGATTGCGCTTATTCTCATGCTCTTCTTCGGTCATCTTGTTGTTTTTGCCTCTTGATAGCATATTTTCTGAAACTTTCGCATAACATATTCTTGTTATTATTATTTAGTTTGATACAACCATGGTTGCTAAAAAATAAGAGGCAACCAAAGGAAAACGTGTGGGTATGAAGTGGGTTGTGACGAAACCAACCACACAGGCGTGATTATATATCGATTTTCGCAATGTGGAAAAGCCATCCCGGCCGAATACATACCAAAAAATAACGAAACAGTACCAAATTCCTATTGTGCGTTGGGGGACGGTCCTTTACAATAGGGACAGGTTGGTAAGATTACTCATACTTAAGTCAAGGAGGACATAAAATGTTGTATCTGCCACGTGAGGAAGGTCAGGGTTTGGTTGAGTACGCGTTGATTTTGGTGTTGATCGCCATCGTCGTGATTGTCATTCTCGGAGTGCTCGGTGAACAGATCAGCACGATCTTCGCGCAAATCACCAGTGGTCTGGGCGGCAACTAAACTAGATTTTTAGTTTGAGCAGCACTTCAATTAAGACCCCGTGCTTTTCGGTACGGGGTCTTGATTTTGCATTTAAGCCAGCTGTGTCATAATGGTGCTGCATTGGGTTGAGCCCACGGGATTGAATAGCGGAGCGGCGCGTATGGGGGCCTTTATGGATAACAGGCTGGTTCATGCATGGTAGATTCTCCATCTCTTCCAACGTCTCCGGTCCAAGTACGTCGTTTTGCGCTGCTGGCCTGGGGGATCGTGCGTCTCCTCACGCTGCTCTGGGCTGCGATGGCGTCGGCGCTTCGTCCGCTGACGGAGATAGAACGTACTATCGCCCTTTGGCCTCCCTGGGCATCTGTGGGGCGCTGGTTCTATCGTCTTCTAGTCGCTCCCTGGCAGCGTTGGGACGTCGAGTGGTATCTGCAGATTGTGGAGCGCGGATATCGGGCGGGGGACGGTACCGCGCAGTTTCATCCACTCCTTCCGTGGCTGGCGAAACTTTTCACCGTCCTGGTGCGCGACCCGCTGCTGGGGCTGCT
>CAZCPK010000033.1:0-16089 GCA_964500755.1 uncultured Anaerolineales bacterium | reverse complement strand
CGTATAGTCTTGACCGACCAGCGGCGCCAGCCCCGGCGCGAAGACGTCTAGCGCCACCTTCTTGTTCAGGCGGCTCGTCAGCGCCCGCACGTTGTCGACCAGTCGGGTGATGACGTCCCAGCGGAAGCGCAGAAAGGCTTGCAACACCGGCCGATCCGTGAGCAATTCGGCCAGCCACGGGGCGCCGGGCACCTCAATCTTACCGTCTTCAGCGGGCGGCGCGCCTTCCTCCGCGCTCATCAACGCCGCCTTGACCTCGTCCAGATCGAGCCCCCACGCCCGGGCCTCCCGGTAGCAGTGCGGACAGAAGCAGGAGAGCATCTCCTGCAACCCGTTCGCCGGGGAGGGAAAACGGAACTTATCCAGGAAGACGCCGTCAAAATTATACGTCGCTAGCAGACGCTCCAACTGGGTCAGCGTCGTCTCCCGAGCCTGGGGGTGGTTGGGACAGCTGAAGCGGAAGGTTTCGTTGATCTCTCCGCCGGCCGCGAACTCCCCCCATCCCTGGCTGATCTCTCCCCGATAGTTCACCGTCAGATGCTCCGGCTTACCGCCGGGGTAGTCTGATAACAGTGGATACCAGCAGTAGACCTCGGGGACGTTCCGCGTCGCCTCATCCGTTAGGGTCCGATAGAGGTCGGGAAGCTCCTCCCACCCGACGATCAGAATGTCCAGCGGTGCGGTGTCCAGTGCGCGTCTCAGCAGGGGCAGCACGCGCTCGTTGGTGAGCGTGGGGCGCGGCGAGTGGCCCGTCGAGAGTTGGGCGGCCAGCACGAACTCTTTGGTCATAGCCTGTTACCTCTGGAAGAAGGATAAGTTTGCCTTCTCAGGTATCGCGTCGAGGATCGACTCATCCCCCTGCTACCCTTGACGGATCTCTGAGAAGGCAAGCGGATGGATTAGCTATACTCTACCAATCGCCGGGACACTCGTCTGCGTTTGCCTGGGTCGTCTTGGGCGAAGGAACGATCTGGAACTGCTCGACGTCCTCCCCGTTGACCAGGCCCTCGATAGCGTCGGCTGCCGCCTCAGCCTGGGCGCCCGGAGACATGCAGGTCGTGCCGTAGACGGAGCCGTCCTTCACCAGGGCCAGCTCGCTGGCGGTGCCGCCCAGTCCCACGATCGGGATGTCGAGCCCACGCTCTTCTACGACCTGGACAATGCCCGGCGTCATGCTGCCGTCCATCGATAGGATGCCGTCGATATCGGGGTACCGGGTCAACAGCGCCTCGGTGACCTCCACGGCCTTGGTGGAGTCCCAGTTGGCCGGTTGACTCTCCACGATCTCGATGTCCGTCTCGCCGAAGACGTCGTCATAGGCCTCCAGGCGGGCGATCACCGCCGGCTGCCCGGGCAATCCCTCGATAACGAAGATTCTACCCTCGCCCCCGAGAACCTCAACCATCAGCTCGGCGCTGTCCTTGCCCATAGCGTAATCATCCGGCACCCGCACCGCTGTGACGTAGTCGTCGCCGTCCGGATCGATGGTATTGCCAATGATGACCACCTTGATGCCCGCTTCGTGGGCTGCCTTGACCGCGGAGACGATGGCGGTGCCGTCGATGGGGCCGATCACCAGGTAATCGACGTCGGCCGCGATGAGATCCTGGATCTGATTTACCTGCGCGGTAACGTCGCCATCGGCTCCTAACACGGTCAGCTCCCAGCCGGCCTCTTCGGCGCGAGCCTCAAGCGTTTCGATGAAGGTCGCGTACCAGGGCCAGCCGGCCGAGGCTGCTGCAAAACCGACCGAGACCTGCTCCGCTGCGGCACCTTCCTCAGGGGAGGCCGCGGGGGCCGCGGGTTCCGAGCTTCCACATCCACAGAGCGTGAACAGGATGCTGAGAATCACCAAGAAACCAAATACGTTGCGCTTCAACATGATTATTTTCCTCCTGATATTTATGGGATTTTGAGATGGTTGTCCAGTGCTGAAGGTATTCAAGTCTTGTCTTAATTGCCTCCTTTCTAGGTATCCTTTCCATACCTGCGAGTGCAACTCATCAGTAGAACGCCTCAAAAATGCTTAAATGTCCAAGCTCACCTGTTCTCAGGCTGTCGATGATTAATGTGAATAGATGTGTCGAGCAGGGTCGATGTGGTGCGCGCCGCGCCACGTTTGCGGGTCGCAGTTAAGGAAGTCGCTTGATGGTGAAGTGTTCCGACGTCAGATTTAGAACAAGTATGATGGCGCCCATAATGACGCCGCGGTGTCCCAGGGGAGAAGCGACCAATTTGGGGACGAAGGGGATGACGCCTGCGATGCGTTCCAGGATCGGATCGATGAACAGGTCTGCGGAGAGCGCCACGTTGCCGCTCAGGATGATAATTTCTGGATCAAGGGTCGCGCTGATATTGGCAATGGCTAACGCCAGGTAGTCAATGGTCTCCTGCATTACTTGCTGCGCCACCGGGTCCTCGGCCCGGGCGGCAGCGAAGATATCCTCAATTTTCAGAGTCTCTGGGACCGGAATCTGCTGCGCTATCATCTGTTGGCGTGTGCGTTTCACGATGCTGATAAAGGAAGCTAGATTTTCTAGCGTTCCAAATTCTTCGTAGCGTTGGCCCAGAAACTCCACATCGGGGACCATATAGCAGATCTCACCGGCCGCCTGATTGTGTCCCCGATACAGCACGCCGCCGACGATAATCCCGGCGCCAATCCCTGAGCCCACGACGATGGACACCAGACTCTCCACGCCACGTCCGGCGCCGAAGCCGAACTCGCCCAGGGCCGCCAGGTTGACGTCGTTCTCGACGAAGACGGGCGCGTCAAAGCGCGCATTTAGCAGTTTCTGAAGTTCCAGATTCCGCCACCCCAGGCTGGGCGCCCAGGTCACGATGCCTTCTGGAGCCAGGGTGACGCCCGGCGCGCCGACTCCGATTCCCCGGATCTCCTGTCCCCGGGGCCGGGGCTTCTCCAACAGCGTCTCGAGCAGCTGACTTAGCGCTTCCAGGTAGCCTTCCGCATCGTCCTCCTTCGGGGAAGCGTATAGCTCGTGCAAGACGTTGCCGGAGAGGTCCACCACCGTGCCGAGCATCTGCGGGCCGCCCAGGTCCACAGCGATGACCGCATAGGCATCGCCCTTGAACTCGATCAGGGAAGGGGGCCTTCCGCCGGTGGATTGTCCCGTGTTCTCGCAAAAGCGCACCAGGTCTTCTTCCAGCAGCTCCTCCACGATGCGCATCACGGTCGGTAAGCTGATGTCCAGCTGGCGTGCGATCCGGGATTGGGAGAGGGGCCCTCGTTCCCGAATGTGCTCGAGCACGGCCGAGCGATTGATGCTCCGTAATAAACTGGCGGTAACGCTTATGTTCATTACCTAAGCCTGATAATACATGACTTCTCAACTGTTTGATCTGTCCAGAGGAGTGCAAGACCAGGAAGAAGTTGTGTTTGTGCGAGCGCTTAGGGTTCGTTAACAAATAACTTCCCGACTGTGTGATCTGACCCAATGTGTGAAACCCCGGAAAGCGTTTCAGGCTCGTTGTCTTCAAGTGCAAAATATTTTTTCATATGCGTTGCCCAGAAATTGCACGGGAAGTTAACCTTTTACGAGCCCTTAGTTGGGCGACTTACTATACTTACTATCTGTATGTAAGTTTATAACAAAAACTCTCCTTTGTCAAGACCAAGTTTTCGGTAATTTTTCACAAATTTGCCGGACATTCACGAAGTGCGTTGACCTCTTACCCCAGAGAAAGAGCCTTGGTAGAGTTAAAATCCGGCTCTTGGCGGTCTCAGTTAGTGTTTTTACAGGCTGGAAGATGGGAAAGAGCTCGGTTGAAGCCTTTTCAATTTGGCGCCCGCACCGTGGCTGTTGCATAGGCGCGCTCTTGAAATCTTAAGCGTGCCCGATATCCCGCTTGACAACTAACCTCTCCATAGTATGATGCGCCTGGTCGGGGATCGGGAAATAGTCATCCTGGTCTTCCCACCGGAGAAAGGTATCATCGATAGGCGGCTTTATCTTTTATCCCATGGGAGGCGGCAAAAGGTGGAGTATCGGATTGAAGTCTTCTGGCAGTCGGACCTGCCCGACGGGCGGGCCCAGGATCTGCTCTCTCAAATCGCTCATTTGGGTCTCGATCGTGTACAGCGAGTCCAGGTGAGCGATCTTTTTTTTGTGCGCGGGACGCTCTCGGACGAGGATCTGGAGCGGCTGGCGACGGAACTGTTGGCCGATGCAGTCGTTGAGGGCTATCGTCACAGTCTGGTGACGGAGAAGGAACCTGACCCGCACGTCAAGAGCGTCGAGGTGGGCTTTCTTCCCGGCGTGACCGATCCCGTCGCCCGTCATCTGCAGGAGCGCGCCGGCCTGCTGGGGATCGGCTCGGTCGAGGCCGTGGCGACGGGTAAACGATACGTCTTCACCGGCGGGTTGTCCTCGGAGGAACTGCACTACATCGCCCAGCACCTCTTATGCAACGACGTGATTCAACGCTACGCCCTGGGCGTGTTGGATCCGCATTTTGTTCCCGACGCCGAGCCCTCCGACGAGGTCGCGGTGGTACCGTTGCGTGAGGCCGACGACGAGACGCTGGAGCGGTTGAGCGTGCAGCGCGTACTCTTCCTCTCGCTGCCGGAGATGCAGGCCGTCCGTGACGAGTTTCGCCGCCTGGACCGCGACCCGACGGACGTGGAACTCGAGACGCTGGCGCAGACGTGGTCGGAGCACTGTCAGCACAAGGCCTTCAAGGCCGAGGTCGCCTACGTCTGCGAGGGGGGGGCGCGGCGTGTGTTGCCGGAGGGTGAGGAGCCGGCGACACCTTACACGGAGACCATCCCCGGATTGCTGCAGCACTACCTGCGCACGGCGACCGAGCGGCTTGACCCGGTGTGGCTTCGCTCGGCCTTCGTCGACAACGCCGGCATCATCGATTTCGACGACGACTACGCGCTCTCCTTCAAGGTGGAGACGCACAATCACCCCTCGGCGCTGGAGCCCTTCGGTGGTGCCAACACCGGCATCGGCGGCGTGATCCGCGACGTGATCGGCGTCTCCGCGCGGCCCATCGCCACCACCGACGTGCTCTGTTTCGGCGAGCTGGACGCGCCGCGGGACGCGCTGCCCTCCGGCGTGCTGCACCCCCGCCGCATCGCGCGCGGCGTCGTCGCCGGCATCGAGGACTACGGCAACAAGATGGGCATCCCCACCGTCTCCGGCGCTATCCTCTACGACGCGGGCTACGCCGCCAACCCTCTGGTTTACTGCGGCTGTCTGGGCCTGGCGCCCAGGGGCGCCCACCGCAGCACGGCGCGCCCCGGCGACGCCTGCGTGGCGCTCGGCGGGCGCACGGGTCGTGACGGCCTGCACGGCGCCACCTTCTCCTCGGCGGAGCTGACCCACGAGACGGGTGCGACCGTCGGGAGCGTGGTGCAGATCGGCGACCCCATCACCGAGAAGGCGGTGCTGGAGGCCGTGATGGTCGCCCGCGACGAGGAGCTCTACACGGCGATCACCGACTGCGGCGCGGGCGGCTTCTCCTCGGCGGTGGGCGAGATGGGCGCGGAGACCGGCGTAGAAGTCGAATTGCGCGACGTGCCGCTCAAATATCCGGGGCTGCGCCCGTGGGAGATCTGGCTCTCGGAGGCGCAGGAGCGCATGGTGTTGGCCGTGCCCCCCGAGCACCTGCCGCGCCTGCGGGCGATTTGCGCGGGGCTGGATGTGGAGATGACCGTCATCGGGCACTTCACCGCCGACCGTCGGCTGCGCGTCCGCTACGCGGGCGAGGTCGTCGCCGAGCTGGCGATGGACTTCCTGCACAACGGCTGGCCTCAGCCCAACCTCCGGGCCGTGTGGGCGCCGCCCGAGATCGAGCGCCCCACGCCGAACGGCGATCAGGATCTGGCGACGACGCTCTTTCGGGCGTTGGCCGCTCCCGACGTGGCGAGCAAGGAGCCCGTCATCCGCCGCTACGACCACGAGGTGCAGGCGGCGACGGTGATCAAACCGCTGGTGGGCATGGCGAACGACGGTCCCTCGGACGCGCCCGTGCTGCGCCCGTTACAGACCGGTGGGACCCGCGGCGCGGCGCTCGGCTGCGGCATCAACCCGCACTACGGGCGCCTCGATCCCTATCTGATGGCCTGGGCCGTGGTCGACGAGGCCATCCGCAACGTCGTCGCCGTCGGCGCCGACCCGACGCGGATTGCGCTACTCGATAACTTCTGTTGGGGCAGTCCGGCGCTGCCCGATCGCATGGGCGGACTGGTGCGCGCAGCGCAGGGCTGCCACGACGCGGCGCTGGCCTACGGCGCGCCCTTTATCTCCGGCAAGGACAGTCTCAACAACGAGTACGTCGATTCTCAGGGGCGCAAGCGGGCCATTCCGCCGACGCTGCTGATCTCCTCGCTGGGCATCGTGCCGGACGTGCGTCGGGCCGTGACCGCCGATCTCAAGGCCGCCGGGGACCGGCTCTACGTCGTCGGGGAGACGCGCGCGGAGTTAGGGGGCTCGCTTTACCACCGCCTGCTGGATCCCGAGCGTCCCGGCGGGATGCCGCCCGCGCCGGTGCCCGACGCGGCAGCGACCTTCCGGGCGCTGCACGCCGCCATCCGCGCCGGACAGGTCCGCGCGTGCCACGACCTCTCCGAGGGCGGGCTCGCCGTCGCCGCCGCCGAGATGGCCATCGCCGGTCGGCTGGGGCTGCGGCTCGATCTGCATCCGTTGCCGCGCGGTTCAGACGTCCACGACGACGCGACGGCGCTCTTCGCGGAGAGTTCCGCGCGCTTCCTGGTCGAGGTCGCGTCGGAGGACGCCGCGGACTTCGAGGCCGCGTTGGCGGGCTGTCCCGTAGCGCAAATCGGTGAGGTGGTGGCGGAAACGGTGCTGCGCGTACGCGGTCTGGGCGGGAACGAGATCCTGATCTGCGACGTCTCTGATCTACGCGCGGCCTGGCAGATTACGGAGGTAATATGATGGCGACGCCTATGACGACGCCTACGGTGCCGCCCAGGGTGTTGATTCTGCAGGCGACGGGGACCAATCGCGACGGCGACGCGGCCGAGGCCGTCCGGCGCGCCGGCGGTGCGCCCACGATCCTGCACGTCAACGCGCTCCGCGAACGGCCCGCGCACCTGCACGACTATCAGATGCTGATCTTGCCCGGCGGCTTCTCTTATGGGGACGCGCTCTCCGCCGGGTTGCTGCTGGCGACGGACCTGCGCTGGCTCTTCCAGGACGAACTCCGACGCTTCGTCGAGGCGGGCAAGGCGGTGCTGGGAATCTGTAACGGCTTCCAGGCGCTGGTCAAGAGCGGCTGGCTCCCCGGTCCACCCGAGGCGGGCCACAGCGTGACGCTGACGCGCAACGCCTCCAACCGCTTTGAGTGCCGCTGGGTCTGGCTGCACCCCGACCCTGAAAGCCCCTGCGTCTTCACGCGCGGGCTGACCGAGCCGCTCTACTGCCCGGTGGCGCACGGCGAGGGGCGTTTCGTGCCCCGCGACGACGTCACGCTGACGCAGCTGCGGGCCCAACATCAGGTGGCGCTGACCTACGTTGAGGCCGACGGAGGACCGGCAAGTTACCCCGCCAATCCCAACGGTTCGGTCGCCGACGTCGCCGGGATCTGCAACGTGGCGGGCAACGTCCTGGGGCTGATGCCGCACCCTGAGGATCACGTCGACCCGCTGCAGCATCCGCGCGCCCCCCGGGGCGAGCGCAATGGCCTGGGCCTGGCGCTCTTCAAGCAGGGCGTCGCCTACGCGGCCCGGCTTTGAATGAGCACGGTGGCGGTCGGATATCGTTGCCGGATAATAATCAGCGGATTAAGCGAATTAAGCAGATTGCATCTTTTGCAAGCATTGAGTGAAAACGATTGGCGATCTAGATGAAGTATTTGCGCATCCGTTTAGTTTTCTGAGGGGTGCGACGCACTTTCGATAAAGTGTATACCGGAATCCCGCATAATGTTCGGGGAAAACGCTATAGTGCTGCAAGCGTGAACCCGTAAGTGCGTTGCACCTGGTTGCTCACACAACTAAAAAGTTACGTATTTGCTAAATCTGCTTGATCTGCTGAGGGCATAAGGTGGAGGGTGATCGTGTCAACTATGTCTAGGTTGCTGCTATAAGGAGACGCTGATGTCACGCATGAACCTACGTATCACCTTGAACGACGCGCTCCACAAGCTCCACTGGGGGACCGTCAAGTGGGGCGCTCCGGACGATCTCTTTGCCGAGCCAGTGGAGACAATGACCGTCGTCGCCGCGCGGAACGAGGTCGTGGGAGCGCAGGTGGTCCTGGACGCCGACGCCGACTTCGTGTTGACCGTCGACCGCACCAACTGGCTGCACGCGCTGGGCTTCCGCCCCCGAGCGCGCGTGGAAGTGCACTTCCCCACGCTCCCGGAAGAGGCGGTGGAAGTCTTCACCATCGGCTACGTCGAGGGCGATGACCGCCGCCAGTGGATGGAGACGCTCGACCGCGCGGGCTACGCCGAGGTCCCCGCCTACCGCCCGCAGGGCGTCTACGTCCGCCTGCGGGTGCCCGCCGACGCCGAGCCCGGCGTCCACGCGGGCGAGGTCCGCGTCTTCACGCAGTACGGCTTCGAGGACGAGGTGCTGGCCTGGGAAGGGACACTGCGCCTCGAGGTCGCGGATGTCACCTTGCCCGACGTGCGCGACTGGTCCTTTCACCTGGATCTATGGCAGCACTGCACGTCCATCGCGCGTTACCACGGCGTGTCGCTCTGGAGCGCGGCGCACTTCGAGCTTATCGACCGCTATTACGCCAGCCTGGCTCAGCTGGGACAGAAGGCCGTGACCGTCGTCGCGACGGAGCTCCCCTGGTCCGGGCAGCGCTGTTTCCGCGAGCGGACCTATCCCGCGTACCTCTTCGAGCACGCCATCGTCGACGTCGTCCGCGACGCCGAGGGCGCGCTGCACTTCGATTTCGCCCGGCTTGACCGGCTGCTGATGCTGGCGGCGAAGCACGGCATCGACGAAGAGATCGAGGTCTTCGGCCTGCTCAACATCTGGGTCGACGAGGCCTTCGGCTTCGGGAAAGTCGCGCCGGACGCTCCCGACGCCATCCGCGTGCGCTGCCTCGACGAACCGACGGGACGCATCACCTATCTTCACACCGCCGACGAGCTGCGTACCTTTATCCGCGCCCTGCACGACCACTTCGAGGCGCTGGGCGTGCTGGAGCGCGTCCGCATCGCGGCCGACGAGCCCCGCGACCTGGACGCTTTCAACGCGCGGTTGGCCTTCGTGCGCGAGGCCGCGCCCGGCTTCACCTACAAGGTCGCCATCAACCACTTTGACTTCCTGGAGGAGGCGCCGCCGGAGATGGTGGACGCCGTGCCCATCCTGCCGTTGGCCTGCAAGGATCCGGCGCTGACAGAGCTGCGCACCGAGGAACTGCACGCGCGCGGGGGGAAGATGCTCTGGTACGTCTGCTGCTGGCCCCCGATCCCCAACACCTTTGTCGAGTCGCCGCTGGTGGAGGGGGAGCTCCACGGCTGGCTGACCTTTTATCTGCAGCTGGACGGCTTCCTGCGCTGGAACTTCTGCCTCTGGCCAGCCTGTCCCTGGGAGCGGGTGAGCTGGCGGGCGCCGGGCTGGCGGGCGGGGGACATGTACTTCGTCCTGCCCGGCAAGGACGGCGCGCCCGTCGAGACGCTGCGGTACGAGGCCCTGCGCGCGGCGGTCCAGGACTACGAGCTGTTGAAGCTGGCCGAGCGCACGCTGCCGACCCGGGTGGCGCAGGCGGCCTTCGACGCGGCCTGCGCCCGTATCCTCAAGACCGACAACATCGCTGACTTCGCCGACGTCGCGGAGGTCGCCCCGGAGACGCTCTATTCCCTGGAGCCCGCCGATTATCGGGCCGCCCGGCGCGTCATCCTGGAGGCGTTCGAAGGAGAAGGGACGGCATCACCGGATTGAACGGATGTAACGGAGTTTCTATGTAGCAAGCCACGCCCACCATGAAAATGGGGGGTAGGGTCCAGTAACCAGCCACAGCTGGGGTTGCTACTAACTTTTAACTTGCAACTTGTAACTTTCAATTGATTTTCATGGGAGGAAGAGATGATTGAAGAAAAAATTATACGAGAGAACATTCCTCAGGCGTTGGAAGCGGTTGAGGTCGACTGGCCCCACGGGCGCGAGCAGGGCAAGGTGCGCGATTGGTTCATGCTGCCGGATGCCCGGCGGCTGATCGTCACCACCGACCGCCTCTCGGCCTTCGATCGCATCCTGACCGCGGTGCCGTACAAGGGCCAGGTGCTCAACCAGCTGAGCGCGTTCTGGTTTGAGGAGACTCATCACATTATCGACAATCACCTCATCGAGGTGCCCGATCCCAACGTCAGCCTGGTTCACGATTGCGAGCCCCTGCCGGTCGAGGTCATCGTGCGCGGTTATATCAGTGGCGTGACCAAGACCTCGCTCTGGTACCGCTACTCGCTGGGCGAGCGGGAGATCTACGGGTACGAGTTCCCCGACGGCATGGAGAAGAACCAGCCGCTGCCGGAGCCTATCATCACGCCGACGACCAAGGGGCGCGCGGGCGAGCACGACGAGCGCATCACCTGCGACGAGGTCGTGGAGCTGGGCCTGGTCGATGCGGAGACCTGGGAGCACGTCCAGGCGGCGGCACTGGCGATCTTCAGCCACGGACAGCAGGTGGCCCGGACGGGTGGCCTGATTCTGGTCGACACCAAGTACGAGTTCGGCCTGGCGTCCGACGGTTCCTTGGTGATCATCGACGAGATCCACACGCCCGACTCCAGTCGTTTCTGGAAAGCGGCGACCTACGAGGAGCGCGTCGCAAAGGGCAAGGAGCCCGAGAATTTCGACAAGGAGTTCCTGCGCCTCTGGTACGCCGAGCGCGGGTACCGGGGCGACGGTGAGCCGCCCGAGGCGACGGAGGAGTTAATCACCCAGGTGACCCGCCGCTACGTCACGTTGTACGAGCGCCTGACCGATCGACCCTTCGAGCCGGCGAGCTATCCGGCCTCTCCCCGCATCGCGGAGGCGTTAAAACGCTATCTTGCGTGAGGTGTGTTGAATGAAATACCGTTCCAACGTGCTAACGTTCGAACGGTTCCCTGGCGGCTTTTGACTCTAGATAATTGACTAACTTCTGAAGGAGGCAGTATGCGCGTCGTCATCATTATGGGTTCCCCCAGCGATCAACCTATCGCGGAGCGGGTGGTGCAGGGCTTGGCGGACTTCGATATTCCGGCGGAGGTGCGGGTCGCGTCGGCGCACAAGGTGCCGGAGTACGTGCTGGCGATGTTGGACGCCTACGAGGCGGACGCCGAGCCCACGGTCTACGTGACCATCGCGGGACGGAGTAACGCTCTGAGCGGTCTGATCGACGGACGGGTGAAGGCACCGGTCATTGCGTGTCCCCCGTATTCCGATAAATTTGGGGGCGGCGACATCTACTCCTCGCTGCGAATGCCGTCGGGCGTCGTGCCGGCGGTCGTGATGTCCCCGGAGAACGCGGCGTTGCTGGCGGCCAAGATGTTGGCGCTGGCTGAGCCGGAGCTTAAGGCCAAGATCGAAAAAGTGAAGGCCTGGCACCGCCAGCGCCTCTACGACGCAGATACCACGCTGCGTCAAACGTGAACGCCATGCTGTACCGGGATAGACCGCGCGAGGCGTGCGGCGTCTTTGGGATCTACGCGCCCGGTGCACAGGTGGCCCGGCAGACCTTCTTCGCGCTCTATGCGCTGCAGCATCGTGGACAGGAGAGCGCGGGTATCGCGACGTCGGAGAACGGCGTCGCCCACATCCACAAGGGGATGGGCCTCGTCTCGCAGGTCTTCACTGAGGAGAACCTCCACTATCTGCGGGGTGACTTGGCCATCGGCCATAACCGCTACTCCACCACCGGCTCGTCGTTCCTGCGCAACGCCCAGCCCTACCTCATCGAGACGGCGCTGGGACCCCTGGGGATCGCGCACAACGGCAACCTGACCAACGCACCGCGCCTCCGCCGCCGGCTGCTGGACAGCGGCGTGGGGCTGATCTCCTCGACGGACAGCGAGATTATCACCCAGATGTTGGCCGGCGCGGAAGGCGGCACCTGGGATGAACGCATCACGGCGTTTATGCAGGAGGCCGAGGGCGCCTACTCGCTGACCGTCCTCACGCGCGACGCCGTCTATGCCGCCCGTGATCCCTGGGGCTTCCGCCCGCTCTGCCTGGGGCGACTCAACGGCGACGGCTGGGTCGTGGCGTCCGAGACCTGCGCGCTGGCGACCATCGGCGCGACCTTCGAGCGGCAGATCCGGCCCGGCGAGATCGTGCGGCTGGCGGCTGACGGCGTCGCGTCGTGGCAGGGCCGGGACCCCGTCGATAAGCCGGCGCTCTGCATCTTCGAGTATATCTACTTCGCGCGCCCCGATTCCCAGTTGGAAGGGCGCTCGATCCACCGGGTGCGGCGTTTGCTGGGCGAGCGGCTGGCGCGGGAGCACCCCGTCGCCGCGGACATGGTCATCGGCGTGCCGGATTCGGCGACGGCGCACGCCATCGGCTATGCTCACGCCGCCGGTCTGCCCTACGGCGAGGGCTTGATCAAGAATCGTTACATCGGACGGACCTTTATTCAGCCGGACGATCGCCTGCGGCAACGGGGTGTGGCGCTCAAGTATAATACGCTGCCCGATCTGCGCGGTCGACGTATCATCATGGTCGACGACTCTATCGTGCGGGGCAATACCAGCGGTCCGCTGGTGACGTTGTTGCGCGAGGCCGGCGCCGCGGAGGTTCACATGCGCGTCGCCTCGCCTCCCATCCGCCACCCTTGCTTTATGGGCGTGGACATGAGCACCCGCGAGGAGCTGATCGCGCATCGCATGACCGTGGAGGAGATCGCCGAGCACATCAGCGCCGACACCCTGGCGTATCTGTCGGTTGGCGGGTTGCAGGCGGTGGTGGGCGACGACGTGGAGCGGCACTGCCGCGCCTGTTTCACGGGTGACTATCCCATTCCGCCGCTCAACGGTTCGGGCAAGGGTGCTTTTGAACCGACCTGGGGCTGAGGGGTGCATAGAATGACAAATGACAACGTGACAAAATGATAATGGGCAAAGGGACGGATTGGAGGTCGTGATGCGGGTTTTGGTGATTGGATCTGGTGGGCGGGAGCATGCCCTGACGTGGAAATTGGCACAATCGCCGCGGGTGAGCGCGCTCTATGTGGCGCCGGGCAACGGCGGGACGGCGAAGCTGGCGGAGAACGTCAGCATGGCTGCGACGGACGTTGAGGGGCTGGTCGCCTTCGCACGCGAGCAGGAGATCGACCTGACGGTGGTGGGGCCAGAAGCGCCGTTGGTCGCCGGGCTGGTGGACGCCTTTGAGGCGGAGGGGTTGCGCGCCTTTGGTCCGCGCGCGGCCGCGGCCCGGTTGGAGGGCTCCAAAGCCTTCGCCAAGGAGTTCATGTTCGCCGAGGGCATTCCCACGGGCGTCGCTGCGATCTTCGACGATTACGAGGCGACCCGAGCCTACCTGCGCAGGCAGGAGCTGCCGGTGGTCGTCAAGGCCAGCGGGCTGGCCGCGGGCAAGGGGGTCTTCGTCTGCGCGACGCTGGAGGAGGCCGAGACGGCGTTGCAGGAGATCATGGTCGAGCGGCGCTTTGGCGACGCCGGGGAACACGTGCTGATCGAGGAGTGTCTGGTGGGCGAGGAGACCTCTATTCTGGCCTTTACCGACGGCACGACCGTGGTGCCGCTGCTACCCGCACGGGACTACAAGCCGCTCGAGGACGGCGACGCCGGCCCCAACACCGGCGGGATGGGCGGCTATGCGCCTGCGCCGCTGCCCTCGGGGACGGTCGCCGCGGTGGTCAATCGTGTCTTGCAGCCCGCCGTCGACGGCATGCGCCGCCGCGGCACGCCCTACGTCGGCGTCCTCTACGCCGGGCTGATGCTGACGGCGCAGGGGCCGCGCGTGCTGGAGTTTAACTGCCGCTTCGGAGATCCCGAAACGCAGGTGCTGCTGCCGTTGCTGGAAACCGATCTGGTGGAGATCGCGCTGGCCAGCATCGAGGGACGGCTGCACGAGCTGGCGATTCGCTGGTCGGCGGAGGTCACGGCGACGGTCGTGATGGCCTCTGGTGGCTATCCGGTGGCCTACGAGAAGGGCAAGCCCATCACGGGCGTGGCGGAGACCGCCACGTTGCCTCACGTGGCGGTCTTCCAGGCGGGGACGCGCTGCGAGGGCGACGCGCTGCTCACGGACGGCGGACGCGTGCTGGCGGCGACGGCGTGGGCGGAGAACCTGGCAGCGGCCCGGGCGCGGGCCTACGCTGCCGTGAATAAGATCGACTTCGAGGGCGCCTATTACCGCACCGACATCGCTGCGGGCGTCGTTGGTGCGGACGAGGAGACGGCGACGCCTCCTGAGAGCGCCTACGCGGCGGCGGGCGTCGACATCGAGGCCAAGATGGGCGCCTTTGAGAAGATGCGCGCCGCCGTCGAGAGCACCTACACGCCGGCGGTGCTGGCGGGCCTGGGCTCTTTTGGCGGTCTCTTCTCCCTGGAGGAGCTGCTGGAAGTGAAGGCTCCGGTGTTGGTCTCGTCGACCGACGGCGTTGGCACCAAGACGATGATCGCGGAGCAGATGGGACGCTACGACACCATCGGTCACGACATCGTCAACCACTGCATCAACGACGTGTTGGTGCAGGGCGCGCGCCCACTCTTCTTCCTGGACTACGTGGCCTCGAGCCGGCTCGATCCCGACGTCATCGTGGCGCTGGTCGGCAGCTGCGCCGAGGCGTGCCGGGCGGCGGGGTGTGTCCTCATCGGCGGTGAGACGGCGGAGATGCCGGGCGTCTACCGCGCCGGCACCTTCGACCTGGTCGGCACGCTGGTGGGGTGGGTGGCCCGCGACGCCATCATCGACGGGCGCGACGTGCGCCCCGGCGACGTCTGCGTGGGCCTGCCCTCGACGGGCCTGCACACCAACGGTTACTCGTTGGCGCGGTACGTCTTCGCCGACGTCGGATGGGACGCCGAGCTACCCGAATTGGATCGGCCCCTGGGCGAGGCGCTGCTGACGCCGCACAAGTCGTATCTGCCGGAGTTCGAGGCGCTGACCGGGGCCGGCGTGACTCTCAAGGCCATGTCCCACATCACCGGGGGCTCCTTCCCCGATAACCTGCCGCGTGTGCTGCCGGAAGATGTCGGCGCGGTGCTCGACCGGTCGGCGTGGGAGGTGCCGTCCATCTTCCACCTGATCCGGGAACGCGGTCAGGTCGACCTCGACGAGATGTACCACGTCTTCAACATGGGCGTCGGCATGGTCTTGGTGCTGGACGCGGACGATGTCGCGACGGCGCTGGCGGCGGTGCCGGACGCCGTGGTAATCGGCGAGACGGTGGTCTGGGACGGCGATGGGGCGCAGATCAGGTTCGAGGAGGGCGTATGACACGGATCGCGGTGTTGCTCTCCGGCTACGGCTCCAATCTTGAGGCCATCCTGGACGCCGTTGAGGGTGGAGAACTGCCCGGCGTCGAGGTCGCCGTGGTCGTGTCGAACCGGCGGGAGGCCTACGGCATCAAGCGGGCCATCCGTCACGGCGTGCCGGTGGTCTATTTCCCCCTGGCCTCCTATAAAAACGCCCACCGTCCGCGTGAGGCGTATGACGCTGCCCTTGCCGGGATCCTACAGACGTTTGGGGTGACGTGGGTGGTGATGGCCGGCTGGATGCACATCCTGAGCGACACCTTTTTGCGGCACTTTCCCTCGCGCGTCGTCAACCTGCACCCGGCGCTGCCCGGCGAGTTTCCCGGCACCCACGCTATCGAGCGGGCCCACGAGGCCTTCGAGCGCGGCGAACTCTCCCGCACCGGCGTAATGGTCCACCTGGTGCCGGACGAGGGCGTCGACGCCGGGCCGGTCATTGCCCAGCAAGAGGTGCCGATCGACGAGGGGGACAGCCTGGAGGCGCTGGAGGCCCGCATCCACGAAGTGGAACACCGGCTCTTCGTACAGGCGCTCCACAATCTTCTCTGTAAGGAGGCGTCCTGAGATAGCGTAACGTCGCGTTGCGCGCGGTCAGCGTCTCTGAAATTACGGTATACGGCGCAACGCATCTTGGGTCTCTGGGACTTTGCCGGATAGTGG
>CAZCPK010000032.1:0-16198 GCA_964500755.1 uncultured Anaerolineales bacterium | reverse complement strand
ATCTGTGCAATCTGTGTCGATCAGTGTCCCATAGTTCAATCACCTGAACGTTTACAATAATTTTTGGGTTCGCAGTCCTGTACCCCACCGGACAAGCTGTGCGCATCCCGAAGGCGCGGGACGCGGCAAAAATCATCTCCGCCGTCCCCGCGGACGAGGACGGCGAGCATCAAGAGGGGAGAGATAGGCCGTCAGCTACGGCTCCGCCACAATATAGTCAACAGCGAGACTGCGACGAGAGCCAAGGGCAGCAAAGAGCAGACCCGCGTCGAGCGTTCCGTCCCTTGTACCGGAAAGCGCGTGGGCATCGACGTGGGAGTCGGCGAGACGCTCAATGCTTGTTGCGTCACGTCGGCAGTCGGCTGTTGCGCTGCGGAGACGGGCGTCGCCGTGGACGTTGTTTCGTCCGCTCTCGTCGGGATGGGCAAGGTGAAAGGAGTCTCGGTGGCGGTAGGCGTCGCCGCGGGCACAGGTGTAGCGGTCGGGACCGGCGTGTCGGTTGGCGCCGGCGTCGGCGGCGGGGTATCGGTGGGCGCAAGCGTCGGCGTGAGGGTAGCCGTGGGCGCCACGGTGGGAGCCGCCCGAGCGTTGCGATACTCGGTGATCAGTTGGGCCGTCAGACTGAGATAGAAGTCGCCATAGGCATGCGCCGGCTCAATTTGGGTGCCCTCGAGCCACTCATTGAAGCTGGTGATGGCGACAATATCGGCCTCGCTTTGCCTGGCGCCCTCCCAGCACGCGCGGTAGTAGGCTCCCTCCCCCCGTTCCCGCGCAAAGGCGTCCGGCCGATTTGTGGCGAAATCATTGTAGCCAGGCATGACCGTCGCCACCCAATAGCGATTGGGGTTGTAGGCGCGGACCTCATTGCCCCAGCGGTTGAGGACCGAGGCCGGATCGGCGGACCAGGCGACGCTGTAGAGGTAGAGGCCGTCAAAGACGTCCAGGTAGGTGGGATCTATCCCCTCGGCGATCCACAACATGGCGCGTTGGGGGTCGAGCTGCTGGCGCAGCGCCACCCAGGTCTCGACGCTGTACTGCTGCTGACGCCAGAAAAAGACAATGGGGCGCCCATTGACGCGCAGGTACGCGCCGTGGGTCGCGTGCTGGTCGCGGACGGTCTGCAACGCGTTGAGCAACTGCTCCTCACTGTTAATAAACGGTCCGGCGATGTCCACGGTCAGGGCGGCCTTCAGGCCGTGCATGCTGACCTTATCCAACAGAATCCAGAAATTGGTCTCCGTCTGATTGTTCTCAATCTGAGGGCCGTACCAGTCAAGGACGAGCGCGTCGAGGCCAGCCTGCCGGGCCTGGAGCACGTGCCGCTCGATGGTCGCGGGATCGGCGGAAAGATAAGGTTCACGCGGCTGATAGGGAAGTGGCTTCTTCCACGTCTCCCAGTCAAACCAGGCGTAGTAGAAGGCGACTACCGGCGGTCCTTCCTGTGCGGTCAACGGAGCGACACCACTCATCAACCACAGCGTAAAGACGACACCAACCACAAGCAAGAGACGAACTCCCCTTTTCACAACCACCTCCAACACGTTGCCAGCATATCCAGATAAATCACGGCTTTCTCAAGAAATAGTAGAGATGCGCATAACAAAAGGTATCCATCCGGCTTTCGTATCTCGCACGCCAGTCCGCACGGGCATAACGTTCAGGTCCGACCTCCTCACGAAGCTCCATCCATGCATCCAGGGAAAGCGCTTCTGCGGCCTCCTGGAGATAAGTGATATGTTTCTCTTTGGAGACGACGTCCCAGGCCGAAACCAGCTCCTCAGCCTCTTCATCGGGGAACATACTGTGCGAGGCTAATTGCCCATCTTCTTCACCCCAATACTCTCCACGCGCCCGTTCTTCCCCAAAAAGCGCCTTGGGCCACGTATCCGTTGAAATCACCCCGAGGAAACATAAGCCCCCACGTTTCAACACGCGATACATCTCCCGCACAGCGACGCCCGTATCTCGCTTGCTAAGGTGACACATGGCATAGTGTTCATAGACGTAATCGAAGGTCTCAGTTGCGAAAGGGATCTGCCGCATGTCACCTCTAGATAGATGCAGCCCGATTCCTTCCCCCCTGCAAAACACTCTGGCTTTATCCAGTTGCTGCTGGGATGTATCAATTCCCCACCCTTCAAAACCGTGCTGAGCGAACAGGGTCAGCGGTGGAAGTGCGCCGCCCGCTCCACACTCTAGAATTTTCCCGCGCGGCATTGTACCATCCTGACTGCCCTGCGCGGTGATCAAACTCAAGAAACGATAGACAGGTGCAGCAGAAGTGCGTAGCACGATAGGACGCATTCAACCTCCCAAGACTCAGAAAATCGGAGACCCCACTATCTTAATAAATCGCCATCCAAGACACAGCGACGAGACAAGTATAACGCAGGGTAGGCGGGAGACAACATGACGCCGCCAGGATCGGACCGGAAGGGCAAATTTATTATCAGCAGTGGGGATTGCACTCATTAAAAATGCGTTGGACACACGCTATCCGTCATAGTATAATACAGAGGTACGTTGAAAAGAGCTTTCCTTAGATGTAGAGAAAAGGGCACCCTAGGTTGGGGTTGGGGTACGTCCCGCCACGACATAGCAGGGAGCAGAGCGTCGTTGCCTAGGGACCCTATCTTTCTTTGGCTGCACCTTTTTCGGGACGGCCAAGCATTGGCTCTACTGAAATAACTAAATATCTCACCACAGAGACACAGAGGGCACAGAGAAAATAAGAGTGTACTAAATAAAATTAACCCAAGACGCTTATTTTGTGAATTTTTCTCAATGCCTTTTTAATATTACCCTCAGTGTTCCCTGTGTCTCAGGGGTTCAGATGCTTTTTTCAGCGGAGTTAAGCATTACATAAAAAACATTTGCCGTCCCGTCTGGATTGGGGATGGAGGAGGTAACTTTCTATAATGGGCTCAGTTCTGGGATTTATCGTCGCATTGGTGCCCCTCATCGCTTTGCATGAAATGGGTCACATGTTTGTCGCCAAGTGGGTGGGTGTATGGGTACGAGAGTTTGGCATCGGACTTCCCCCCCGCATAGCCAAGCTGTTCAAGTGGCAGGAGACCGAGTTCACCCTCAACGCCCTTCCCCTGGGCGGGTTCGCCCAGATGGAAGGTGAAGAAGAGATGCTGATGGACACCCCGCCTGAGGTAGCTGCAGCGGAGAAATCCCCCGAGGAGCGGGCGGCGCAAGCGGAAGCCAGGGAGCACAGCCTTTACGCGCAACCGGCGCAAAAGCGTATGCTCATCTTTTTGGGTGGCCCGATGATGAACTTTTTGACCGGGCTCGGGCTATCGATCCTGCTCTTCCTTACGGGAATCCCCATTATCGACAGCATGACCGTGCACATCACCCAGGTGGTACCGGAGTCCCCAGCCGACGCTGCCGGCCTGCAGGCAGCGGACGTCATTGTACAGATGAATGGACAAGCCGTCGACGATATCGAAGAGGTCATCCAGATCGCCGAGGATAAGGGAGGTCAGGAGATCACCATGACGGTCAAGCGCGGCGAAGAGACCTTGCAGATCGCTGTGACCCCGCGCGAGAACCCGCCCGCCAATGAAGGCGCTATCGGTATTGGATTGCAAGGGGAGCCCGTCGACTATCACATTGAATCTCTCCCCCTCTGGGAGTCCCTGAAACGGGGCACCGTCTATTTCTTCACCCTGGTTCAGAGGATCCTTTGGACCCCGGTGTTGATTATCCGAGGGCTCATCCCGACTGAAGTAGCCCGTCCCGTGGGCATCGTCAACATCAGCCGCATGGCCTATCAGAGCATCGAACAGAGCGTCAGCATGGGCACCCTCGTCCCCATCCTCAGCCTACTCATCGCCGTCAATATCAGCCTGGCGATCTTCAACCTGTTGCCGCTCCCCGCGCTGGACGGTGGGCGCGTGCTGTTCACGGCTATCGAAATGGTACGCAACGAGCCGCTCAGCCCCAAGATCCAGGAGCGCATCCACCAAGTCGCCCTTGCCGTCCTGCTCCTGCTCTTCGTCGTTATCACCGTCCTGGACATCCTCTATCCCGTCACGCTACCGTCGGCGTTGCCTTAAGAGACAATGTACTTTTTGAGTATTCAATATATCAACCGAATGGTAACAGATAACATTAGAAAAATATAAATCATGCAATATAAAACGCAAAAAAATACTGAAGAAATCGAAGAAATGTGGCGCACGCTGGAAGAAAAGCGGGCCGTGCCCGAGGAGCGGACGCTGCCGCATCTCTCGGGCCTGCTGAAGGAGGCTCAGGCGCGACTAGCGGCATTATGGCCTGCGCTTCCCGACGAGGAGCGACAGACGCTGGTCGAGACGCTGATGAAGATGGCCGAGAAGAATATCCGGCTAGATTTCAAGGCCGTCTTTCGACTGGCGCTGGAGGATCCCCACGCTGCCGTACGGTCAGCTGCCATTGAGGGACTCTGGGAGGACGAGGATATTCGGCTTATCCCCCGATTGGTCAACTTCTTGCTAGAAGATGAAAGCGAGCAGGTGCGGATAGCTGCGGCGCAGTGCCTGGCCCACTTCATCCTGTTGGGTGAGCTCCGGAAGATCCGGGAGCGGCCCTACGCCAAGGCCTACCGCGCGCTCCACGATGCGTATCGGAACCCGCAAGAGACCGCGGAGGTCCGGCGCCGAGCGCTGGAATCCATCGCCTACGCCAGCCGCGACGAGGTCAAAGCGATGATCCGAGACGCCTACGAGCAGCCTGACGAGAAGCTGCAGGTCAGCGCGCTCTTTGCCATGGGTCGCAGCGCCGACAATCACTGGAACCTCGTGGTCATTCGGCACTTGCACAACCCCAATCCCGAGATGCGCTACGAAGCCGTCCGGGCGTGCGGGGAGCTGGGCATTAGCGACGTGCGTCCTGAGCTGATCGAGCTGACCGAAGACGCCGACCCCGAGATCCAACAGGCCGCCATCTGGGCGTTGGGACAGGTCGGAGGCGAGTCCGCACGGCAGACGCTGGAGCGTTATTGTGAGTCGGACAACGAGGCACTCCGAGTAGCCGCCGAAGCCGCAATGCGAGAGTTTGAATTCCTCCACGGCGACCTTGACCACTTCTACGGTCCACCGGAGGAGTTCAGCGGAGAGAGTGACGTCAGTTGGAGTGACGATGTACGTTTCTTTCAAGAAACTGAGTCGTAGTCCTTGAGTGAACGGGCCCGCTCTAGAGAAAAGTGATCCGGCGTGCCCGCTGGCGGAAGTCAACCCGGGCCCTAGGTTCCTGCCCCCTCCCGGGAGGAGATGGAGGATCGAGATGCGATCAAGGATGTGGAGTATTGGCGCCCTACTATTGATACTCGGTTTGTTGCCGACCCTGGTAGGAGCGCAGTCCCCGGCGTTCGAAACCCGTCACGAGTACGCCTTCGGGCAGAGCGCTGACTTCTACTTGACCGTGCCGGAGGAGACGTCCATTGAGAACCTGCGCTTTCTCTTGGACTTCGGGGAGGGCCCAGAGGTTCACGCCCGGCCCCTGGAAGACGATGAAGCCCACTATCACCGCAATCTCCAGGCGCGTCCTTTCCCTCCCTACGCCAACATCACCTACTGGTGGGAGTACAGGGACGAGGCAGGCACCCGCCAGACGACGGCAGAGACCACCTTTCGATACGTCGATCATCGCTTTGATTGGCGCTCCTACCAGCACAGAAACGTTCACCTCCATTGGGTGACGGATTCGGAACGCCTCCACAACCAGGCACTGGAGATCACCCAGACGTTCCTGGAGGACGCAGAGATTCTCTTCGAGGAACCGCTCCCCAAACCAATATACGTGTACATCTATCCTTCCACACCCGACCTCAACCAGGCGTTACGATTGGCCGGCGCAACGTGGGTCGGCGGCGAGGCCTATCCTCAATACGACGTCGCCCTGCTCGGGTTGAAAGCTAACCAGGAAGCGTCGTTAAAGTTAAAACAGCTGCTGCCTCACGAACTCACCCACCTGGCCCTGGCGCAAAACCTGGGCGCGCGCGCCTATGCAGAGCTGCCCGCCTGGGTCAAGGAGGGACTGGCGACGTCCTTCGAGCAGCGTGCGGACGCAGCCTACGAGATTGCCCTGGACGACGCCGAGAGAAAGAGTGGGTATCTTCCGCCAGAGACTCTTTGTCAACCCTTCGTGGGGCTATCGCAGGATCAACGCATCCTGGCCTACGCGGAAAGCCAGAGCCTGATGCGCTACGTCCAACAGACGTACGGCTGGACCAACGTCCACAAGCTGCTGACCAGTTACGCGGACGGCCTGGGCTGTTCCCAGGGCGTGGAGCAGAGTCTCAACCGCTCAATGACCATGTTAGAACGTGAATGGCGGGCCTGGCGCGCGCAAGACGAGCAACCCGCACCGCCCTCCCGGCAGGTACAGATGCTGGGACTGATTCTGCTGGGCGACGTCGCCCCGTGGCTCCTGTTAACGCTCCTGCTACTGCTGCCCGGCGTTCTCTCGTTACTTACGCGCCGGACTCCGTAATTCAGGCTTTTGGAGGCCTCTATGCTAGACACAGTCTTTCCCATCCTGATCCTGAACGCCCGTCCTGCGGCGGGGAAAAGCGAGATCATTCACCACCTGCAGCAGGTACCGCTGGCGGAACGCATCGCCCGTTTCCACATCGCAGAACTCGACGTCATCGACGACTTTCCCATGCTCTGGACGTGGTTCGAGGAAGACGCTCTCCTGGAACGCATGGGACACCCGCGTCTCCACACCGACGCCGACGGTTACTTCAAGGTCGCCCACCTCTGGAATCTGCTGATCGAACGGATGGGCCTGGAGTATCAGAAACGCCTGCGGGACGCCGACTATCACCGGCGCTACACAACGCTCATCGAGTTCTCGCGGGGAACGTCTCACGGGGGCTACACGACGGCCTACCGGCACCTGACACAACGTATCGTGGACTGGGCCAGCACGCTCTACGTTCACGTCTCGTACGGGGAGTCGTTGCGTAAGAACCGCGCCCGTTTCAATCCCGAGCATCCCGACAGTATCCTGGAACATGGCCTGAGCGACGAGAAGATGGACCGGCTCTACCGCGAGGACGATTGGGCCAACTTCACAAAGGGCGATCCCGCTTACGTCACGCTGGAGAGGGGAAAAATACCCTACGCGGTCTTCGAGAACGAGGACGACGTCACCACCGAACCCGGGCCCGCGTTGAGCGAGCGTCTCGAACGGACGCTTCACCGACTCTGGGCACGGCACCGTGCGTTAAGAGAGCAAGCGTAGCACCCCAGCCAGCCGTAGCACCCCACCCCTTTCTGGGAAACAGTGGGGCTCAGGCCGGTGATATGTCGTCAATCTTCAAGGGCAGCGCCACGTAGAAGGTCGTACCCTGGTTGAGCTTGCTTTCCACCCAGACCCGTCCCTCGTGACGCCCCACGATGGATTTAACCAACGCCAGTCCCAGGCCGGTGCCGGGGATATTTCCCGTCTCCCGCCGCTTGATACGGTAGAACTTCTCAAAGAGCCGCAGCTGGTCTTCCTGGGCAATACCGATGCCGGTATCCGTCACGTGAAGCACCACCTCATTCTCCACAGGTTTAATCTCCATGCCGACGCTGACTTGGCCACCCGCCGGTGTGTACTTGATCGCGTTATCCACTAGATTGCCGATGGCTTGACGCAGCAGCGTCTGATCCCCGACCACCGTGGGAGATCCTTCCGTCGGTTCCAGGCGCAGGGTAATACCTTTGGCGGTGGCCCGGGCGCGCATCGTATCCACAGCCTTCACCAGCACCACACCCAGGCGACAGGGCTCCTGTTCGATCCCCACCCCGGCCTCGATGCGCCGTAGGTTTAACAGGTCGTCGATCAACGCGCTCATCTGCTCAATACCCTGCAGAATGCGATCGAGATAGTCGTGCTGTTTGTCGTTGAGCTCGCCCACCATCATGAGCATGGTCGCGTAGCCGCGGATAAACGTGAGCGGCGCGCGGAGATCGTGCGAGACTGTCGCGACAAACTCGGACTTCATCTCGTCCAGCTCCTTGAAATATGTGATATCGCGCATCACAGCCACCCGGCCCAGGGTATCCGTCGACTGCGTCGCCTGCACCCGGGCGACACTCGCCAGGAAGATGCGTCCGTCGGAGCGCGGCACCTCGACCGTCAAGGGCGTCTGCTGTTCCGGGAAGGGTTCGCTCAGCGCTTCCTTCAAGGCATCGGGTAGCTCCAACTGCAGCAGTGGGCGGCCATAGGCCAGCTCGTCCAGGTGGAAGATGCGCTGGGCAGCGGGATTAACCAGCAGCAAATTCTGCTCCTGGTCGGTGACGAGGATGGCGTCGGTCGTGCTGGAAAGGATGGCGGAGAGCCGTTGGCGCCCCCCCTCGGCAGCCTGGAAAAGACGGGCGTTCTCCACAAGCACCGCAGCCTGGCTGACGAGCGTGGTGAGGAAGTTAAGGCGCGCCTCGTCAAAGGCCTCCGCCCGCTCCGAGCCAACCCAGAGCACAGCGACGGTACGATCGTGCGTACGCACAGGAAAAGCGGCGACGCTCTGCAGGGGCCCCTCCAGGAGCGGCGTGATGTCTTGTTGTTGCAGGTTCTGACTGATCAAGGGCTCCCGCCGCCGGTAAAGGGCCGAGGCCAGCGCCCGATCGAGGCCCGGGAAGACCGCGTGGGAGAGCCCGGCGGAGAAGACCTGCCGGGGGTAGGTGCGCGACCCCAACAGGACAAACCGCGCCGTTGCGGCCTGCGTCTCCTCCAGGATCCCTTTCAAGATGATGGGGAGTCCTTCCTCCAGATCCAGGGTCGCCGAGACCGCCTGGGAGATCCGCAGCAACAGAGAGAGGTCGTTCAAGCGATCACGCAGTCGCTGCCGCATCTGTTCGAAGGCTCCACCCAATTGCGCGACCTCATCGGCGCCGGAGATGTGGACGGGAATCTCCAGGTTGCCCTGCGAGATCTGATTGGCGGCCTTGGCAAGGGTGTGCAGCGGCTGCGTGATACGCGTCGCGAGCACCGGCACCACCAGCGCCAACCCCGCGCCGGTCAGCAGCTGCACGTAGAGCAGCGGATTGGAGATCCGAGTGGCGACCTGGAGTACAGCCGAGAAGGGCAGCTGCATCACCACCGTGATCCCTCCGACGACCTTCTGGACGTAGACGAGGATGCGCTCCCCCTCCGGCCCCACGTCCTCATAAGCGCGGCCCGACTCCACCGAATAGGACCTGAGCGCATCTGTGGTGGGGATCCACGGCCTCAAAAGGGCGTCCGGGTTAGGATGCGCGATGATTTGATTACGGTCGTTGACGATAAAGCCGGTCCCCACGCCCCGCGTCAACTGTAGCGCCTCCAAAGCCCGGCGCATATTCGGATTGACGCTCAGCTGGACCCGGCCCAACAACGCCGCCGTCGGCACCTCACGCCCCGATTCGATCACCGGTTGAATAAACGTCATCCGCCGATCACCGGAGGAGAGCTCGGTCAACGTCGTCGACAAGGACATATTGAAGCTCAAGGCGCGCTCCAACTGTGCCGCTTCTTCATTGGTAAGGGTCACGTCGACCAATGAGTCTGGCGCAAATGCCACAATCTCCCCGTCGGCATCGACCAACAGGAGCTCCTGGAAGAATGGGACGACCTGCAAATCCATGCGCAACACCTCGGCCTGGGAATCAGATTCCCACAGCTCCGGTCGAGAGGCGAATTCCTTGAGAAGATTGCTGCCTGTGTAGTAGAAATTTCCAATGCCGTCCGCGGCGTTGCTAGCGCTGCGAGCCATCTCGCCCAACGCCTGCTCACGGGCTACATTGATGGCTTGCCGCGTCACCGCCACTATGGATAAGAGCGTGCCTATCAACAGCAGGGGCAGGATAACGACCATAAAACGCACGCGGAGTGAGCGCTGAAGGAAAGAAATCTGATCTGCGCGCTGTTCAGGACGAGACTTCGGCGCCAGGTGGAAGATCAGCCAGAGAGCGACACCCAGGAGCAGAGTAGTCCCCAACCATAGAAAGCCCGCACTGCGCAAAGGTGCCGTCGCATACTCCATAGCCACCAGGCCCCTGGAAGGTAAGGCATCCATCAGCCGGTTGGAGCTCAGAAGCAAAAGGGGCGCCGAGGTGGCCGTGATGACAGCCACCAATGGGCTACGCAGCCACCGAAAAACGGGTCCCTCGTAGGGTTGATGGATAAACCATCCCAGGAGACCGGCCCAGGCAGCGAAAGCGAAAGCGTCATTTAAAGACAGTGAGGAAAACCATGCCTGGCTGAGTCCCATCCAGAGCCCGACGAGGACGGCAGGCGCGATACCCAACCAGACGCTTGCGCCGACCAATAAGCTCATGGCAGCCAATGAAAGGGAGGGAGAGGAGCGTAAGATCTGCACGGACGACGCGACCACCTGGCCCTCGATGGACCGTCGCACCACCAATAGGGCATTCGCAGGCAAGATGCACAGCAGGATCACTATACATACAATCCAGCCGCGTAATCGTAGGCGCTGGAAATCTTCGCGCCAGACGTAGAGGGCCCCTAGAGCGAACAGGAAATAGACAAGCAAGAGCAACAAGCTCGCCAAGTTCTGTGGATATATCAAAGAGAAGTTACGAAAGTTACGCCAGAGATAGAATTTGAAACCCATTCCCATGTCCTTATGATGAAAGTTGAGTCCCTACTCAAGCATAGATAAAGGAAATATTTCCTACATCTCCCTCACCCCGCGGCTTCGAAACTCAAATTCAAACCACATTGGGCCCTTACGGTCATCAACTGACACGCTATGGCAGCCAAAACTATTTCTCATAATACCTTATAACCAAAATAGTTGCAAGTTCTCCAGTTAAATATAAACTATACCTTGAGAAGTCAGTTTTTACAAAAAACTATGCCGAAATCGATGCGTTCCGGATTTACTGTATCATCGGCGTGAACACGACTCACGAAAGGTTCCATACTCACCCGCAAGATACGAAAGGCACTTTGACTGGGAGATGACATCAGCGAAAGGGACTCAGCAAATCCTAAATCGAGACCTTAAAGGTCTTAAGGTAGCAGAGCTGAACCTCCTGAGACTGCATCCGGCTTAGCATACACCCTCCCTTACCCGTAAGGACACGGGACGAGAGCCTTTGGGAGTTAGGGAAGGTTCGGAAATAGGTTGACACTTGTGAATAGCAACGTACCGGTCTATTAGAAACGGGAGTACTTCCAATGCGTTAAGCGTGCTTGACTCAGCGGAAAGAGATTTGAGAACACCACGAGGAAAACTGCAATCAAAAGAGGCCCTTATCAAAAAAACTGGGAGGCTTTGAAAGCCTCCCAGTTCACGTTAATCAGAGCAGCCGGCGCTAGTCATCCCAGTCGTCGTCATCGTACCAATCGTCGTCTTCGTCGTCAAAATCGTAGTCCTCGCCGTTGTAGTCACCGTATTCATGATCGTCATCATCGTAAGCCCAATCCAATTCAATAGGATCAAGATCAATAACCTCCAGATCCTCGTGACAGTACTTACACGACAACCGCTGACTGATTTTCGGGTCACCCGAAAGATTTAGGGTCTTCCCGCAGGAAGGACAAACTGCTAAGGGCATGCGCATAACCTCCTTGGAAACATCGCAGATTTCTCGGATCTGCCACCGAATCTGCTCGAATTATAGCAAAGTTATGTGCAAGAAACGTACAAAAAATGTCTGAGACACGTATAAATTCAGGCTTGAGCTAGCAATTCTTACGACATCCAGGCAAACGAAGCAGTTCTAGGACCTTCCAGCGGCTTCCCGCGACGTTGGTCCACAGCATCCCCCGGCTTCGTTCGCCCGGCTCTCGCTTGTGGACATTGTGAGGCATTGAGGACGTTTTTCGCGCCCCCACTCGCCTCAAAAACCCTCTTTCAACTCATCCTGCGGCGCAAAGGTGTATCCCACCCCCGGTACCGTGAGCACATACCGCGGCTCACGTGGGTCGGGCTCTACCTTGGATCGCAATCGACTGACCAGCCCACGAACGAGATCGCGCTCCCCTTCACCTGCATATCCCCAAACGTGTTCGACCAACATCTCGGCAGGCAACACCTGTCCATGATGCAGCATCAACGTGTGGAGCAGGCGAAATTCCAGCCGTGTCAGCCGCTTAGGTGGCTGATGCTCCACCTGAAACGCGCGCGTCGTGGGATCTAACGTCAGCCCGCCAATGGTCAACGGGGGGGACGTGAAGAACGGATGGCTCCCGGCCCGTCGCAGCACCGCCCGCACCTGGGCAATGAGAAGTCGCGCGCTGAAGGGGCGCAGAACGACCAGATCGGCGCCGGAATCGAGCAGTAACGTTTGAACGGACTCTGCCAAATCCTCCCCGATGACGACAAGTGGGACTTGCAATTGCGCACGAATACGCCGCACCTGCGTGACCACCCCTTGATCGATAGCCACCAACACGATGAGAGCCAGAGGTTGCTTCCCCACCGACTGGAGAAAACGGTCTAAATCCCTGACCCGTCCTACGGTCAGGCCTACTCGTTGAAGCACAAAGGAGACAATGGCAGTCTCGTCAGGATCCTGTGAAAAGATCACAGCATGCACGAACAACCTCCTAATTCCTGCGATAATCAGAGTCAAGACACCTCACAAAAGGACGTACCGTTATTATAAATCAGTCATAGGGCGTGGGAAGTCCTTCCTGATAGAGAACCGGCAATTTTAATGAACGTCCTTCACCGGTGCCCAGGCAACAGCGAAGCGTGGAAACACTCGGCGAAGGAAAAATAGCGACTGCCCTGGAAAAGTACAGCCGGCCCAATATGGCATGGATAAGGAGATCAAAGCGCCAGATACCATACCAGAAAAATAACAAACACCTTACAATGCTTCTCTCATCTTGTATTTTATTCTTTCTAACTTTATAATGATAGGGAGAACGAGGCCTGACGAGGAGAAACGCGCTCTTGTCAACCGCCTCTTCTTCGACGGGAAAACTGTCAGAGAAAAGGTGGAAATTTGTTGTAACCAGGCAGAGCTCAACTTAACTAAGTTCTTGTCTCGCTGGCTGTTTTGTTCGCCACAGACAGACTTCTCACCGGAGAAAAGAGCACGACGGCGTCCTGGGAGACACCCAACATTATTTCATACCCCGTCTCTCTTGACTGTAACTCGCTCGGACCAGACGTAAGATTAGGAGACGTAAGACAAAAGGTGACGTTGTCGTTACGGCTCACCGGGAGGTCAAATCCAAACAATGACTCAGACAATCCTGATCGTCGATGACGACGTGGAAGCACTCCGCCTGATCGGCCTGATGTTGGAGAGAAAAGGCTACGATATTCAGGCGGCAACCTCGGGGAAACAGGCGCTGGAGAAAGTCGCGGGGATGCTGCCCGACCTGATCATCCTGGACGTCATGATGCCCGAGATGGACGGGTACACGGTCGCCAAACGCCTGCGCGATGCACCAGAAACAGCCGACGTCCCCATTCTGTTCTTCACCGCCAAGTCTGGAACCAACGACAAAATCAGCGGCTTCCAATCTGGAGGCGACGACTACATCACCAAGCCCATTCACCCGGCAGAACTGCTCTCGCGCGTGGAAGCGTTGTTGAGTCGTGCTGCCCGACAGCAACCGGAAGCGGAGCGGGCCAAGATTATCACGCTCCTCGCCGCCAAAGGGGGGATCGGCAACAGTACCCTGGCGTTAAACACCGCGCTGTTGCTCAAGCAGAACCAGGAAGACAAACGTGTCTTACTCGTCGAATACTGCGCGGGCACGGGCACCATCGCCCTCCAGCTGGGGAATGAAGGGTTCCGAGGGCTACAGGATCTGGCAATGTCGGTCAAGAACGGTCTGTCAGCGGAGGTATTTGAGACCAGGATCATGAAGCATCCCTCAGGACTGCACATCCTGCCCGCCAGCCCCGCGCCAACCGGTGCAGCTACGGCGCTAAGTGACAATTTCCTGAAGAAACTGCTCGCTTTCACCGTCTCCCGGTACGACTTTACCCTCTTCGACGTCCGCCCCCGGGTTGACGCCGGTGTCCAGGAACTGCTGCGACGCGCTGCCTATATCTTGATCACGATGGAACCCAACAAATTGGCCCTGAAACTGACCGATATTTTACTGCAAACGCTAAGTGATGTGAATATCAGCACGTACAAAGCGAAACTGGAGCTGCTACGACGGGCGCCTTCGGCAATGTCGTTGAGCCGGCAACAGATCAAGGAAATGCTCGAACTGGAGCTGCTGGGCAGTATTCCCACCGTTCCGGATCTGGCCCAGGAGAGTTGGAACCGGGCCCAGCCCCTGGTGGAGATGCAGCCCATGAGCCTGATATCTCAGCAGATAAAGATGATCGTGGACGATATATTGGCGACCGTCTAGCCTAGCGTTGAGTCTATGGCGATGCCCTGATCCGTATCGTCCCTCAGCATTGTGACTATAAAAGGATGAAGATAATCCGGGCTCGCACCCAGCAGCAACGTGGAGGGATCGCTTTTGGAATCCGCACTCCTTAACGAACGCATAACGCGCCTGGAGCAGTTACTCGATATCAGCCGGCACCTCAACGCCACCCTGGACATGCGGGCGTTATTGGTGCGGATCGTTCAGGCGGCCCGCTCGCTGACCGACGCGGACGGCGCCTCCATCCTCCTGGTCGAGACCGAGAACACCCTGCGTTTCGCCGCTTTCTGCGGCCCCCAGACCACGACATTGAAAAGCGTCGTAGTGCCCGTGGAAAAGAGTCTAGCCGGCTGGGTACTCCGGGAACGAGAGCCGGCGGTCGTAGAGGATGCGGAGACCGACCCTCGTATGTGCGTCATTGAGCCCGACAGTGAAATTCGCTCGATCGTCGCCGTGCCCATGCACTTCGGCGACGAATGCATCGGCGTCCTGGAGAGTCTGACGCACGAGAAGCCCCATCACTTTACACCACAGGACGTCGAGACCCTGACCATTCTCGCCGGCAACGCCGCCGTCGCCGTGCAGAACGTGCGACTCTTCCAGCAAAGCGACTGGATCACCGAGATCGTCCACGAGATTCGGACGCCGCTGACGGCGATCATGTCCTATACGGACCTCCTGAACCACCCACAGATCGACGCGGAGACCAAGGCGGGGTTCATCGAGGTCATTCAACGGGAGACGGAACGCGTTCACACGCTGGTCAACCAGTTCCTGGAACTGGCGCGTCTAGAGTCGGGACGGATGACGTTCTCTCGAACGCCCTTTACGCTCGACGAGCCGATCCTCAACGCAGCCCAAACCATTCGTGCGCGGGCAAAAAAACGCGGCATGGAGATTTCAATTGATCTGCCCGACACCCTACCAGAAGTTGTCGGCGACGCGGGCCGGATCGAGCAGGTACTCCTGAATCTGCTCTCCAACGCCGTGAAATACGCCGCGCCCAACACCACCATCAAGGTGCGCTCGTTCCGGAACGAGGAGACAGTGCACGTGAGCGTGACCGACCGGGGACCGGGCATCTCGCCGGAACACCTCTCCCGCCTTTTCCAGAAGTTCTCCCGTCTTCCCGGCAATGAGGAGCAGGCCACGGGCTCCGGTCTGGGGCTGCACATCTCGCGCCAGATCATCGAGGCGCACGGCGGCGAGCTATGGGCCGAGAGCGAACCGGGCGTTGGCAGCACCTTCACGTTTACGCTGCCTCTCTAGTCTTACTACCACCCTCTGCCCCCCCCCATGATTTTACCCACGTTGGCCGGTTGTCTAAGGCGGCCTTTGTGCTATCATCAGGGCCTGAAGACAACGCGACATCACATACCAAGGAGTGGAGCCATGCTTTTTGTCGACAATGAAAACTATACCGACCCGCACCTAAACCTCGCCATTGAGGAGCACCTGGTGCGCAACGTGACGCTGGACGACGAGATTCTGCTCTTCTACATCAACGAGCCGTCCATCATCATCGGGCGAAACCAGAGCACGTTGGAAGAGATTAACGAGCCCTACGTCCGCGACCACGGTGTCCACGTGGTAAGGCGCCTCTCAGGCGGCGGCGCCGTCTACCACGACCTGGGTAACCTCAACTTCAGCTTTATCACCCCCTTTCGCCCCGGTGAACCGCAGGACTTCGAACACTTCACGCGACCCGTCATCCAGGTGCTCCACGAGATGGGGGTCCCTGCCGAGCTGAGCGGACGCAACGACATCCTGGTCAACGGGCGCAAGATCTCCGGCAACGCGCAGTACCGCTCGGCAACCCACATGTTCAGCCACGGGACGCTGCTCTTCGACACGAACCTCC
>CAZCPK010000031.1:0-16211 GCA_964500755.1 uncultured Anaerolineales bacterium | reverse complement strand
TATCATAGGATTTGGAAGCCCCCAAATCGGGAAGTTATTTATAGATGAATCCTTACTGCTGCTCATCATCATCGGGGTAGCGCTCGTTCTTTTCTCCCTGGAGCTGCTACCCACCGACGTGATCGCTCTGGGCATTGTATTGACGCTAACGCTGACCGGTCTACTCTCCCCAGAAGCGGCCTTTGCGGGATTCGGCAGCGACACCGTCGTCATGATCTTTGGACTCCTGGTACTGACGGCGGCCCTGGTGCGTACCGGCGTTGCCGACAACATCAGCCGCACGATCCTGCAGCTCGTCGGAGACAATCCCGACCGCTTGCTCATCGTTATCATGGTGACGGCTGGCCTCCTGAGCGCCTTTATGAGCAACACGGCCTCGACGGCGCTCTTCGTCCCCATCACGCTGGAATTGGCCCGCCGGTTGCGGGTGCGCGCGTCGAAATTGCTGATGCCCCTGGCCTTCGCCGCCATTCTCTCCAGCTCTGTGACCCTGGTCGGCACCTCGACCAACATCGTCATCAACGGCCTGATCACCAACTACGACATGCCCCCGCTGGGGATGTTCGAATTGACGCCGGTGGGCCTCCCAATTCTCGTCCTGGGCATTCTCTACATGTGGGGGATTGGACAACGTATGATCCCGGAGCGCGAGACGGACACGGAGCTCCTACAGGAGGAGTTCGGCATCCGCCCTTATCTGGCGGAGATCATGGTCCTGCCTGACTCCCCACTCGTCGGCAAGACCCTGGCAGAGGCCGGTCTGGGCCGCGACCTGGACCTGACGGTCCTGCGCGTCGTGCGCGACAAGACCCACTATCTGGTCCCCCGCCCCCATCTCACCCTCAAAGCCAAGGACGAACTGCTGGTGGAAGGCCAACGCAACGAGATCCTACAGGTCAAAGAGACCGTCGGCATCGCCATCAAGGCCGACATCAAGCTGAGCGACCCCCGGTTTCAGACGAAGGAGATGCAGCTGGCCGAGGTGATCCTGCTCCCCGGTTCGCCCCTCATCGGGCGGACACTCAAGTCGCTGCGCTTTCGCCAGCGCTACGGCCTGCAGGTACTGGGCCTTAACCGGCGCGGCGAGAACGTCTTCCGCAAGTTGAGCCAGACCCCCCTGCAGGTCGGCGACCAGCTGTTGGTGCAGGGCCGCCGCACGCAGATCAAGGTGCTGGACGCCGACAATACCTTCCACGTCCTCGGCGCCGTCGACCATCAATATCCTCACCGAAAACAGGCGCCCCTTGCCGTCGGCGCCTTCGGCGGCGTGTTGATCCTCGCCGCCTTCAACATCGTGACGCTGCCGATCGCCGTGCTGATCGGCACGTTGGTCACCTTCTTGACCGGCTGTATCACGCCGGAGGAGGCCTATCGCGAGATCGCCTGGAAGGCCATCGTCGTCATTGGCGGGATGCTGGCGCTGGGCGCTGCCATGCAGTCCACGGGCGCAGCGGAGTTTATCGCCCTGCGCATCGTCTCCATCGTCGATAAGAACAACGCGACTCTATTGCTCTCGGTCTTCTTCTTCCTCTCGCTGGCGCTCACACAGCCGATGTCCAATCAGGCCGCGGCGGTGCTCGTGGTGCCCATCGCCATCAGCACCGCGCAGCAGCTGGGGCTCAACCCCCGTACCTTCGCCGTAATGATCGCCGTCGGCGCCAGCTGCTCCTTCATCACGCCGCTGGAGCCCGCGAGTCTCATGGTTTACGGTACCGGGCGCTACCGCTTTCTGGACTTCGTGAAGGTCGGTTCGCTGTTGACCATCGTCGTCTACCTGATCGCTATCCTGCTGGTGCCGCAGATTTGGCCGCTGTGAGCCGGATGCTGGAAGCTGGAAATAGCGTGCCAACGTTTGAACGTTCACGAATGGCTTTGGACTTATGCAAGGAGTGAATGATGTCCCACCAGACGTTTCTACCCCAAGATCCGCAAAATCCCACACTGAAGCTCTTCCCAGAGGACTTCGTCTGGGGCGCGGCGACCGCCGCCTACCAGATCGAGGGCGGCGCCCAGGAGGACGGGCGCGGTCCATCGATCTGGGATACGTTTTCTCACACGCCCGGTAAGACGCACGCCGAGGAGACGGGCGACGTCGCCGCCGACCACTATCACCGCTGGGAGGAGGACGTAGCGCTGATGGCGGAGCTCGGCCTCGACGCCTACCGCTTCTCCATCGCCTGGCCTCGGATCCTACCCGCGGGCGTCGGCGCGGTCAACGCCGCCGGCCTCGACTTCTACGACCGCCTCGTCGACGCGCTGCTGACGCACGAGATCGAGCCCTACGTGACGCTCTACCACTGGGATCTACCTCAGGCGTTGGAGGACGCGGGCGGCTGGCCCAACCGCGACCTGCTCGGCGACGCCTTTGCCGACTACACGCGCGTCGTCGCCGAGCGCCTGGGCGACCGCGTGACCTACTGGATCACCCACAACGAGCCGTGGGTGGCGGCCTTCGTCGGCTACCAATGGGGTTCGCACGCCCCGGGCCGGCAGGATGCCACGGCATCCTTGCGCGCCATGCACAACCTGCTGCTCTCCCACGGGCGCGCCGTTGACGTGCTGCGCGCGACCATCGACCGGGAGCTCCAGGTGGGCATCACACTCAACCTGGCGCCCATCCACCCCGCCACCGACAGCGACGCCGACCGCGCGGTCGCCCGGCGCATGGACGCCATGCTCAACCGCAGCTTCCTCGACCCGCTCTACCGTGGACGCTACGCCGAGGATTTCGTCGCGCTGACCGAACAGCTGGGCGGTGATTTCCCCGAGATCCGCGACGGCGACATGGCCCTCATCAGCCAGCCGCTGGACTTCTTGGGCATCAACGTCTACTTCCGCGACGTGGTGGAGCACGATCCCGAGGCGCCCGGACAGATCGGGCGGGTTCATCCCGAGGGCAATCCCTACTCGCAGATGTGGGAGATCTACCCCGAGGCGATGTACGAGGTGCTGATGCGCCTGCAGGACGAGTACGCCCCCGGAGACATCTACGTCACGGAGAACGGCACCGCCGTCCCCGACGGCGTCGACGCCGACGGGAAGGTGCGCGACTATCGTCGCATCCGCTATCTACGCGACTACATCGCCCAGGCGCACCGCGCGCTCGAGGCCGGCGCGCCGCTGCGCGGCTACTTCGCCTGGTCGCTCCTCGACAACTTTGAGTGGGCGCTGGGCTACACCATGCGCTTCGGCCTTATCTACGTCGACTACGAGACGCAGCAGCGCATCGTCAAGCAGAGCGGGCGCTGGTACGCCCAGGTCATCGCGGAAAACGGCGTCTGGCGTTAAAAGGCGGGCTGGACAGTGAAACGCAAACCCGTTCTCGACGTAGCTAATCAGAGAGGATTCGATCTATGAGCGTACCGAGAGTGTTGTTGAAGCCGGGGCGGGAGAAACCGCTCGCGCGGCGGCATCCATGGGTCTTCTCCGGCGCCGTCCGTGAGGTCGAGGGCGAGCCCGTATCGGGCGCGCTGGTCAGCGTGCGGGCCCACGACGGGGAGTTTCTGGCGTGGGGCCACTACAGCCCGCATTCCCAGATCCGCGTGCGGCTTGTCTCCTGGGACGAGGCGAATGCTCCAGAGAGTGACGCTTTCTGGCGTGCGCGCCTGGATCGCGCCATCGACGCGCGGGCGCCGCTGCTGGCTGCTGGGCGGACCACGGCTTGCCGCCTGGTCCACGCCGAGTCCGATGGCATCCCGGGCCTCATCGTCGACCGCTACGGCGACGTCCTGGTGCTGCAGGCGCTGGCGGCGGGCGTCGAGGCACGCCGGAAGCAGATCGTCGCCTTGCTGGCGGAGGCGCCGGCGCCGGCGACGATCTACGAGCGCAGCGACGCCGACGTGCGGGGCAAGGAAGGGCTGGAGCCGCGTACCGGCCTGCTGTACGGCGACCCGCCTTCGGCCCCACTCACCGTCCTGGAGAACGGGTTGCGCTTCCACGTGGACGTGCGCGCGGGCCACAAGAGCGGCTTCTACCTGGATCAGCGCGCCAACCGGCAGCGGCTGCGCCTCGCGGTGGCCCGACGGACTCGCCTGGACCGGGCGCCCACGCTGCTCAACGTCTTCGGCTACACCGGCGGCTTCGCGGTCTACGGGCTGGACGCGGGTGCAGCGCGCGTCGTCAACGTCGATACGTCCGCAGAGGCGCTGGCGCTGGGTCGCGAGAATCTGGCGCTCAACGCCCTACCGCGCGGAGTCGCGGAGGACGTCGCCGGGGACGCCTTCGAGATACTGCGTGGATTCCGCGAGGTCGGGCGCACCTTCGACGTCATCGTCCTCGACCCGCCCAAATTCGCCAACAGCCGCCACGAGGTCAAGCGCGCCGCGCGTGGTTACAAGGACATCAACCTGCAGGCCTTTCACCTGCTGGCGCCGGGTGGTCTGCTCTTCACCTTCTCCTGCTCGGGTGCCGTCTCCGCTGACCTCTTCCAGAAGATCGTCTTCGGCGCGGCGCTGGACGCCGGACGCGACGCCCAGATCATCGGGCGTATGGCTCAGAGCAGCGATCACCCGGTCGCCCTCACCTTCCCCGAGGGCGAATACCTTAAGGGGCTCATCTGCCAGGCCTAAGTAAGTCCGTAAAAGTTTCTTTACTCCAGACATATTCACCATCCGCTCCCCGTCCCCGTCTCGGGGACGGCTAATCGTGAACGTCTCGGTTCTAAAGAGACCGCCCCCGAGACGAGGGCTCCGAGCAAATGTTAACATATTTTTTCTGACCTACTTAGGGCAGTCGGGGATTTCGAAGTGAGTGGTCAGCGAAGACCCGCGCCAATGTTGCAGAACGTGCTTAGCCGCGCACAAGGCAAACGCAGCCGGGTTGATGACCTGGGGAAGCGTTGCCCGGAGGCGCTGAGCAACCTTAGCAAGCCTTAGAACCACTTCGTTTGTCCAGACGGTGACTGGCTTGCCGATCCGCCGTGAAGCGGTATGATAATGAGCGCATGACCGTTCTTCCTCGCCGACGAGGAGTTCCCATGTAATAGGCCGCACCGACGACGACAAAAACGAGTCAGCAAATTAAGCAGATTTTCAATCCATGGACGACCGAATGAAGGGACCATCGGACTATCTGACCATCCGACCACCTGACCATCGAAGGAGTGTATGAAAATCTTTAAAATCATCTGGCGGAGCCTCAAGACCGTCTATGAGGAACTGTTCTTCTTTTCCATGATGGGGTTGGCAACCGTGTTGGCGACCGCCCCCATCGTCACCGCGCCCTTTGCCTGGGCCGGGCTCTGGTACATTGCCTATCGCGCCACCGAGGGACGGAGCACCACGTGGCAGGACTACTGGGAGGGCGTGAAGACATACGGCCCGCGCAACGTCGCCAACACCCTGTTGTTCGGCGTCTTCTTTGGACTGGCCCTGGGCAATCTGTGGTTCTATAACAACCCCAAGATCACCCCACTCTCCCCTCAGATCGCGCTCTGGTTGAGTGGCGTATGGATCGCGGGCATGATCGTCGGCGCCGGGGTCGCCCTCTACCTGCTCTCCTTTCAGATGGAGATGAAGGAGCCGCGCTTCTGGACCTCCCTGCGCAACAGCCTCTTTCTGGTATTGCTGCGGCCTGTTCCTACTTTCATCTTCGTCCTCGTCGCCTTGATTCTGGCCGTGAGCATCTGGCTGCTTCCGCCGCTCCTCATCCTCTATCCGGGCATCATCGGCGTGATCAGCGTCAACACGGTCAAGACGCTGCTGGAACCGATCCTGGCTGCACAAGCTGAAGAGGAAAAGAAAGAAGAGGAAAACGCCCCGACGCCCTAACGATCGTTTGGTTTTACATAAATCCGGTCTATAATTAAACTAAATATTAACCAGGAGAACGCATGGAACTAGGCATTATCGGGCTACCGACCAGCGGGAAGACGACCATTTTCAACGCGCTGACGCGCGGAGATCGCCCCACGCTGGGAGCGCCCGCGGGGAAACTGGAGCTACACCGTGCGACCATCGACGTGCCGGACGCGCGGTTGGACGCCCTCAGCGCGCTCTATGAGCCCAAGAAGACGACCCACGCCCAGGTCACCTACGTTGACATCGCCGGGCTGGAGCAGGATATGAAGCAGGACGGCCTGAGCGGGACGCTGCGCAATCAGATCGCCACCATGGACGCCTTCGTGCACGTGGTGCGCGCCTTTGAAAACGTCCTAGCCCCCCACCCGCTGGAAAGCATCGATCCGCAGCGCGATCTGGAGCTCTTTGACAGCGAGATGTTGCTGGCGGACCTGATCACTGTCGAAAACCGACTGGCGACTATCGAGGAACGTTTGCAGAAAGGCGCACGCGGCACCGAACGTCAAGCCTTGGAAGCGGACACCGTCCTATTCAGCCGTTTACAAGAGGCGCTGGAGGCCGAACACCCCCTCCGCGACATTGATCTCACCGAGGACGAGCAAGAGCGCCTGCGGGGATTTGGTCTGCTGACGCTCAAGCCTGTGCTGGTGTTGCTCAACACGGATGAAGATACGCCGGTGGACGTCTCCGCCATTGAATACAAACACGCCAACACCGCCATAATGACGCTGCGCGGGCAGCTGGAGATGGAGATCAGCCAGCTGCCGCCGGAGGAGGTAGAGGTCTTCCTGAAGGAGTTCGAGATCGAGGACGTGGCGCTCAACCGCGTCATCCGTCAATCCTACGAGCTGGTCGGACTCATCTCGTTCTTCACCGTCAGCGAAGAAGAGGTGCGCGCCTGGACGCTCCTGCAGGGCGGCACGGCGCTCGACGCCGCGGCGACCATCCACACCGATCTGGCGCGCGGCTTTATCCGCGCGGAGGTGATCGTGTATGAGAAGCTGCTGGACTATGGAGATCTGAGCGCCGCCCGAAGGGAGGGCGAGTTGCGCTTGGAGGGCAAAGACTACGTGGTGAAAGATGGAGAAATCGTGCACGTGCGCTTCTCGATCTAACCAACTTCAGCTCCGCGTTTGCCAAAAAGGACGCTTATGAAGGAATCAGAATTCAAAATCGAATGGCTCTACAGTAACCTGCGCTGGTTTTACCTGATGTCCATCGCTGCGGTCCTGGGGCTGGAGGCCAGCATACGCAACAACCCAGAAGCCGTATTCACCCCCTCCGTCATCGGACTGATCACCACCGGCACGATAGCCAACCTGATGGTCATGCTGCTACTATTGAGAAACGCCTTCCGGCGCCCAATGGCAAGCTTTACGCTTATATTGGATATTTCGCTTACCTTGGGGCTCATCGGCGCGACAGGCGGCGTGAACAGCCCCCTCCTCTTCGTCTCCTTTATCCCCATTATCACCATGTCCCTCCGCTACAACTGGTGGGCCAGCCTCATTCTAGTCTTCGGCACGCTCCTGATCTACAGCTGGAGCACCTGGAATCAGCTCGAACTCTCAACAAGTATGAGTTTCGGACGGATCTGGCAGATTGCACAGCTCCCCGCCACCAGAGGCATGATCCTCCTTTTGGCCGGGCTCGCTATCGTCTACGTGGGGGCCCGAATTCGAGAAGCGCTGCTGGTGGAACAGATGAAACAGGAGACACAAGCCCATAAGCAGGTGAAAGCAGCTCACCAACGCATTCGCCTCATCTTCGAGCTGGCCAGCACGCTCAGCGCCACACTCAACTACGAGCGGGTGTTGCAAGCCGCCCTGGACGTCAGCCAGGCCGGGCTGCGCGAGCTGATGGGTCGTGACGTCAAACAGATACAACTGATCCTCCTCTTCGGCGTCGACGGACAGCTGCAGGTGGCCAACTCCCGCGGCCTGACCCGCATGGATAGGAAGCAGCTCTTCCCCGCCGACGAGGGTGTCCTGACCCAGGCCATCAGTGAGGCTGAAATGCGAGTCATTCAAGAGCCGGGAAGCGATCCCGAGCTGGGAAAACTCGTGGCCATGCACCATTGCCGGGAGGCCGTCGTTATCCCGCTGCGGGCCGGCTTTGAGAGCTATGGGGTGATGATCACGGCCAGCCCGGAAGTCGGGCTCTACTCCAACGACTACCAGGATCTTCTTGAGGCGATCTGCAGCCAGGCAGTCATGGCGCTCCAGAACGCCCAGCTCTATCAGAACTTGATGGAAGAAAAGGAACGCCTCGTCGCCGTAGAAGAGGACGCCCGCAAGAAGTTGGCCCGCGATCTGCACGATGGCCCCACGCAGACCATCTCGGCCATCGCCATGCGCCTCAACTACGTCCGTCTTCTGATCGGTAAGGATCCAGAGACCGCGCTCGAGGAGATAAAGGAGCTCGAGGACAAGGCCCGGACGACGGCCAAAGTCATCCGACAGATGCTCTTCACCTTGCGCCCTCTCATCCTGGAAAGTCAGGGGTTGGTGCCAGCGTTGGAACAGTACATCGACAAACTGGCCGAGACCGATTCCCAACCAGTTCACCTGGAGGCCGAGCCTGAGATAAACAACTGTCTGGACGAAAAAGCACAGGGCGCACTGTTCTACATCATTGAGGAAGCCATCACCAACGCCCGCAAACACGCCCAGGCGGACGACATCTGGGTTAGGCTCTACCGACAGGGTAAGATGAACGCCATCGTCGAGATCGAGGATAACGGGAAGGGCTTTAACGTCAACGCCGTCGAGGAGAACTATCACGAACGCAACAGCTTGGGGATGATGAACCTCAAGGAGCGCGCTGCACTCGCCGGAGGGAAAACTACCATCCAATCGGCGCCCGGCGAAGGGACAAAAATCACGGTAACGGTGCCGACAAAGCCGGAATACAATGACTGAGCAACTCGCTGCGCTGCAGGAACGCTGGCTGTGGCTCTGGGCCAGCTTCATCCTGGGCCTGGTCGCGGTCTGGATAGAGTGGATCTTCCGCGAAGCACACAATCCACGGATGCGTCGCCTCTATGCGCGCTGGCAGCGCTGGCCCGGTCGACCCTGGCTTGTCCAATCCCTGCGGATGTTCTACGCTGTGGGAGTGCCTGCGGCCGCCTTACTCTGGCGCGGCGCGTTGACGGAACGCGGGCTAGGACTGCAGCCATTCCCCTGGACAGCTACGGGTCTATGGAGCTACTGGGTGGAGGACGTCGGACGTGCTCTGGCTACAGCCGCCGGAACCGGCGCGCTCTTTCTCCTCACAACCTACCAATTGCGCCGGTTAGGCAGTGAAGAGAGTCGCGGTACACGACGACATGATGGACTTCTGGCGTTACGCGAGGCTTTTTATTACGAGGCTCATTGGGCCTTCTACCGTGAGCCCTTCGTCCTGCTCTGGGGTCTGGGAGCCGGCAGCTGGGCGGGATTTCTGCTCGTCCTATTTGAAGCGCTCGTCAATCCCTTGCACTGGCAGCAGCTGCGCCAGAGAGAAAAAGGGCGCGATCTCGTTATACGCGCTGCGCTGGCCGTGACGAGCACCCTGGTTTTCATCCAGACGCAAAATCTCTGGTGTGGATTACTGGTCGATTTCGGGCTGAGCTGGACAGCGGGATTCGCGCAGACGAAGACGCGGTCGTAACAAGCACCAAGCACACCCCGGGACGCGGCGCCTAATCACGATCTAGCGAGGCAATCACCACGATCCGGTGGGTATCCACGCCATAAGGGTAACACGAGATCAGGGTCAGCACAGGATTGCGCGTCGGCGCCATTACGCTGACGTCGGTCGGTTCGATGATGCGGGATTGTTGCACGACGTAGCGATATACCTGACGCTGAGTGTGCACCATAATCTCATCCCCCACCTTGAGATCCGGCAAATAGCGGAAAATTTCCCCGTAGATGTCGTTGTGCGCCGAGATAATACAATTCCCCCGCTCGCCGGGATTCGCGCTGCCGATGTGATGCCCCGCCCCCTTCTTGAGCGATTCCCAATCGTCACCGGGAACGACCGGCGCGTCCACGTCGATGGCCGGAATGACAATCCGCTGTGCGTGTTCAGGCCCGGGCGTGGGCGCCGGCAGGGGGGTCAACTCCTCCACCAGGTGCTGCAGGTGCGTAGGCACGGCCGCCGGTTGTGAGGCGCCGGAGGCATCCGGCGGGGTGTGACCGGCTGGCAGGATCGGCACGTCGATCAGCGGCGTTGCCGTCGGTGTGGGCGCGGCCTGTAGGGACCGGCTGTCCGCGTTGATATCACGCATGGTAAAGACAAGCTCGGCGATGACCAAAGCCAATCCCACCACGGCCAACAGCTCCACAAACAGCAAGAATCGGTCCCAGACCCAGCGCCACTGGATACCACGACGGGGTGACGCATGCCCCCGCTCCTCCTCAACCACAACACTATAACGGGAACGTCCGGTCTGCGTACCCAGGGGACGCGAGGGCCTCCCGTTCCCGGCATCCGTGATTGCGGGAGGGTCGTTTAAGAGATCACGCCGGGGGGGAGTCCCCTTCTGGTCGCGGAGACGGTTCAGACGCGCTTCGCGCTTGCGCAAACGTAGAATTTCTTCCAGCTCTTCGATGGAGAGCTCGTCAACCGTCCGTCGATCCTTCATTTTCTACCCACCGCAAAGACCTCTCGTTGAAAGAACCACCGGAAAGGCGGCACGTCAAACAAGATCTTTCGAGCAAGCCGAAAGAGCACATTCTCATCCCGCTGTTGCGGCGGGGTGCTCAACCAGACGCGCGTATCCGTAAACCCCGCACGCCGCAGAGTACGACGCAGGCTCGGCAGCGACTGTTCGTTGACGTGTACGTCCACGTTGGCGGGCACCAGAAATGCACGGGGATTCTTCGGGTAAGCTTCGCCCTGCCCCATGCGTCGGCGCACCCACCGCACCACCGGATAGGCGTACCGGTCGTACCAGGCGTTGGGCGCCGTATGAACGATGAGCTGTCCGCCCGGCTTCAATACGCGAAACGATTCATCCAGGGCGCGCTCCAACTCCTCTGGATAGAGGTGCTCGACGATGTCCAACATCAGAATTCGATCGAAGGTATCCGCAAAGAACGGCAACTGCTGCGCGTTCGCCTGGTAGACCCCGATGGCCCCACCCTGCTCATAATCCGCCACCTCGCGCGACATCTGGACCGCGACGGGCGCGTAGTCGACGCCGAAGGCGCGTCCACCCAGCCGATGCACGTGCCGAAGTATCTCTCCACGTCCACAACCGACGTCCAGTACAGTCATGCCCGGAGCGATACCGGTCACCGCAAGCGCTTCAGCCAGTCGATGAGAAAGATACTCCCCTTCGCCGGAGGCGAACTCCGCATATCCCTCACAGGCGTTGAGGAAGTAATCTTCATCGTATAAGACGGCTGGTACGCTTTCGGTATGCTGTTCGGGCACAGAGTATCTCCTATCAAAAAGTCAGCGTTATTATAATGCAGGCAGCGGCGCAGGTCAACGGCTCACCAACAGTCGATAGCTGCCGGCGGATCACTGCGGGGACGGGAGAGTTCTCGCCGGAAGCACCTAATAGGCATTGGGTGAATGCACAAGCTGCAAAACGGTGCGGATTATGATCCGGATATCCAACATCAACGACCAATTCTCAATGTACCAGAGATCGTATTTGGTCCGCTCGACGATCGAGGTGTCGCCCCGTAGGCCATTGACCTGGGCCCAGCCGGTCATGCCCGCTTTCTCGCGATGGCGCTCCATGTAGCGGGGAATGCTACGACGGAATTGTTCAACGTAGACGGGCCGTTCGGGGCGCGGGCCGACCAGGCTCATCTGTCCCACCAGCACGTTGATAAACTGGGGCAGTTCGTCAAGGTTAGTCTTGCGCAGAAAGGCGCCCGACTTCGTCCGCCGAGGATCGTCTTCGGTCGTCCACCCGGGGCCCCCCTTCTCCGCATCGGTGCGCATCGAGCGGAACTTCAAGATCGGGAACGGGCGCGCATCCAGGCCCATGCGTTCCTGCACGTAGAAGACCGGGCCGGGAGACTCCAACTTGATCACCACAGAGATAAAGGTCATAAGGGGCGAAAGCAGCACCAACCCCACGGCGGCCCCGGTCACGTCCATCACCCGCTTGAGCGCCCGCCGCCAGCCGCGCTGGGCGATGTCACGTACGGTCAGCAACGGCATCCCCCCCAACTCACCGATGCTCACCGACCCGGCCATAATCTGGAAAAGGTCCGGGTAGACGCGGATGGTCACGCGCCCGCGTTCGCACTCCGAGATAAGCCAGAGGATCTCCTGATGGGAGGTCTCCTCCGGCAAGGCGATGATGACTTCCTCCACGTCGTATTCGTCAATAAGATCTCGTAGCCGGCGGGTGTTACCGATCACAGCGACGCCCAGCAGCGTCTCCCGAACGTCGCCGTTGTCCGCCACGACGCCGATGAGATCGTAGCCGAGCTCGGGCGTCCACATGATCTTCTGCACAATCATCCGCGCGATGGGGCCGGTCCCCACCACCACGGCTCGCCGGCGTCCCCACCCCTTACGGATCAGCAAGCGGCGCACGCTGCTATTGAGAAGCCGCCCCAAAGAGAGCAGGAGAATGGTCAGCAACCAGGTATAGAGAATCATCCCCTGCGGATAATCAGGCCCTACCGTGAAGCCACGCAGACCGATGGCGGCAAAAGCGACGCCCAGGAGTGTACCCAGAGTCGAGGTGACGAAGATGCCATAGAATTCGTCGATGCGCGACTCCCGTGAGAGGCGGTAAAGCCGTCCAAAGGCCAGGCCCAAAATCACAGAAAAGGTATGGATTCCCATAAGAGGTAGATAGGTGCGGAAGCCAGAGACGTTGGGCAACCGCTCTGGGAACGGCAGCCAGATCCGCAGTTGATAGGCAAGCGCAAAGGCGCCGGCCGCCAGGATGATATCCGCGATAAAGAGGAAGAGCACAAAGAAAAGCCGAGCGCGCTCAAATTTCATAAATCTATCCCCACCTGCCAAGCGGTCAGTCGCAGCTTACTGCGCACCGCGCCAATAATCAGCCAGTGAAGCCAAGAGGGCGTATCTTCTGCGTAGTGCTTGCGATAGAATATCTCCATAGCGCGCCAGAATTCCACCTGAGCCCGGGGGCTGTGACGACTGGCGGCCCGCTTGACGTGCAAAACTGTGATCTCCGGATAATAGTAAACCGTCCAACCGGCCGCCTTGATGCGATACGCCCAATCCAGATCCTCCCCGTACATGAAGAACGCGTCATCCAACAGCCCCACCTTGGCAATTGCCGCTTGACGCACCAGCATAAAGGCGCCCACAACGGAATCCACTTCGTAGGCCTCGTCGGGGTCCAGATACGTGAGGTTGTAGCGACCAAAGCACCGACTATTGGGAAAGAGTCGGGACAGTCCCGTCAGTCGGCAGAAGGAGACTTCCGGCGAGGGAAAGGAACGACGACAGGCTTTGTCCAGCGACCCATCCGGTCGGACCAGTTTGGGACCCAAGACACCGATCTCGGGATGTTCATCCATAAAAGCGACGGCTTGCGCCAACGCCTCCGACGGTAGTTCAGTATCGGGATTGAGCAGGAGCGCATAACGTACCGAACCTTCTTTGTCCCGCTCCAACCCAAACTCTCGCAACCCCTGGTTATTGGCAGCCGGATAGCCGACGTTGTTGGCATTAGCGATGGTGCGCGTCTGTGGGAAAGCCTGTCGCACCATCGCCACGCTGTCGTCAGAGGAGGCGTTATCGACCACACAGACCTCAAACGTGGGGCCCTGATTAGCGTACACCGTCTCCAGACAGCGGCACAGCAGCTCTCGAGTATTGTAGTTTACGATAACGATTCCTAAATCCATCGCAGCCATTCTAACATAGGGAGCTGACTCGACAAGTTTTCTCACAGATCCACTGACCCCAATGCGCTCTTATATCTTGAACCGGACCGTCACACATCCAACCTCTCCTCGACCGGCATCAGCGTCGCGGCCTGGGTCTCCACAATCAGAGGTTCCAACGCGCCGCTCGACAGGTTGCGTAAGTCCATCCGAAAGGGAGCCAACCGCGCGACGGGAAAGCGCGCCGTCACCGTCACGTCGACGGCGAACGTTTCATCGAGCACCTCTCCCTCGTGCGCCTTGACCAGCAAACGTACCTGTTCAAAAAGGCTGTACGGCGTCGCCAACATCACCGTGTGAGTGGCTACCTTCTCGGCCAAGGGGGTAACGGCCAGGATTCTGCGCACCGCGTCGCCATAGGCGCGGACCAGTCCTCCGGTGCCAAGCTGGGTCCCCCCAAAGTAACGGGTCACCACAACCACGGCGTCTCCCAGACCGCTGCCCTGCAATACAGCCAACGCGGGCCGACCGGCCGTACCCGACGGCTCGCCATCGTCGCTACAATGGGTGGTCACCGACGCCCCATGGCCGATCACAAAAGCCGGCACGTTATGAGAAGCATCCTGAAACTCGGCCCGGACAGCGTCGATAAAGACTCGCGCCCTCTTAACTGTAAAGGCCGGCGCAAGGGACGCGATGAACTGGGAGTTCAGAACACGCAATTCGATGCGGCTATTTTGTGCGGGAACAAGCTGACGTATCATAACAGAACCTATTATAGCATCTTGGCGTAAAAAGTAGGGCGAACAGACACCCAGCACCGTTATGACACCTAGCGCGAGAAGAAGAGAGAGATGGCCCTTTGACATTCGCTCCGCCTCTTCTACAATAGAAGTTACAATGATGGACAATTCCCTTTTCGAGGTACCGACCAATACCTTGCTTACGAACCTGTCAATTACGAGCCGGGAGCTCGTGCTCCTGATGCGTTTAGCCTAATCTGAGCCCTGCCAAGCGTTTGAAGCGGCAGGGCTTATTTCTTGGAGTCTTCAAGATTTCGCCGGGTCGCAGCGAGTTCTTAACCACGGATTTCACAGATTCATGCGGAAAGCTATATATCAGTGAGAATCTGTGGAGAAAATTGAAGCCGTCTTTTTAACTACCAGGCAAGAGCCAAAGAAGCCATTTCTCTACAGAGCATATCCACGCCCAAGTTATCCAGGTTTAAGGAGGTTGCACATGACCATTTATGCAAATTCACCGGACGGACCGGTGAACTGGGAGCGCTTTCTGGCGCAACGCACAGAGGGCATGAAGAGTTCGGCCATTCGTGAGCTGCTGAAGGTCACCGCGCGGCCAGATATTATCTCACTGGCGGGCGGGCTGCCCGCACCAGAGATCTTCCCCGTGCGCGAGATCGAGGAAGCGTGCCACTATCTGCTGCGCAACGAGCCGCATAAGGCGCTTCAATACAGCACCACCGAGGGATACCTACCCCTCCGTGAATACCTGGCGGAGTCAATGGCCAAGTACGGGATCAAACATGGCGCCAACAACATTCAGATTACGACCGGCTCACAGCAAGCCCTGGATCTGATCGGCAAGGTCTTTATCGACCCGGGCACCAAAGTATTGACCGGTCGTCCCACCTACCTTGGCGCCATCCAGGCCTGGCGCGCCTACCAGGCCAACTTCGTCACCGTCCCGCTTGACGAAAATGGCATGCGGGTCGATCAGGTGGCAGAGGCCATCCGGGAGGAGCTCCCCCGCTTCATCTACGTGCTACCGAACTTTCACAACCCCGCCGGCACGACGCTCCCCGAGGAACGCCGCCGCAAGCTGGTCGATCTCGCGCGCAAACACGACCTGATTCTCGTTGAGGATGACCCCTACGGCGCGCTACGCTACGAGAAAGAGGACATCATCCCCATCGCAGCCCTTGCACCGGAGCGCACCATCTATTTGGGCACCTTCTCCAAGACGCTGACGCCGGGGCTACGCATCGGATGGATCGTGGCGCCGGCCGAGATCATCCGCCGGATCGTACAGGCCAAGCAAGGCGCCGACCTCCACACGAGCACCTTCGATCAGATGATCGCCAACGACGTGGCTCAGCGCGGCATCCTCAAGATGCACATCAAGCGCATCCGCGAGACCTATCGCGGTCGCCGGGACGTCATGCTGGAAGCGCTGGAGGAATTCTGGCCCAATGGCTGTTGCTGGACCCGCCCCGAAGGTGGGCTCTTCCTCTGGGCCCGGGTACCGGACAGCATCAACACCGAGCAGTTCATGGATACGGCCATTGCCAACAAGGTCGCTTACGTGCCGGGCAATAACTTCTACCCCGAGAACGACGGTGGATTTGACGCTATGCGGTTGAATTTCTCAAATGCGCAACCCGAGAAGATCGTCGAGGCTATCCGGCGCCTGGGAGAGGCGCTCAAAGAGGAGCTCCTACAGAAAGGGTAAGCTTTCTACTCCTCAATATCAAGAGGGTGAGTACCCATAAGGGGCAAACGAAGCGTTCTAAGGCTTGCTAAGGTTGCTCAGCGCCTCCTGGCAACGCGTACCCAAGGTCATCAACCCGGCTGCG
>CAZCPK010000030.1:15226-16326 GCA_964500755.1 uncultured Anaerolineales bacterium | reverse complement strand
GTAGTCCTCGAACGGGGGCAAATCGTCCACCGATCTATAGAAGGTCACCGGCAGCCGACCGCCCGGATTATAGTCGCTGAAGAGGACGTCGGCTAGGGCGTCCCCGCCGGCCTGCCCGGGATACCACGCTTCGACGATGGCGGGCACGTGTTCCGCCGCCCAGTTGATAGCGAGCGCGCTGCCGTTGAGCAGCACCAGGATCATCGGCTTGCCCAGGGCGTGAACACGCTGAAGCAACCGCTGCTGGGGCGTGGGTAAGTCAATCTCAGTGCGATCCCCGCCCTTAAAGCCGGGCACGTTGACGGGCATCTCCTCCCCTTCCAACGCACTGGAGAGACCTAACGTCAAGATCACCACGTCTGCTTTTTCCGCCACCTCAACCGCTTGCGCCAGCGCGTCCGAGCCCGGTCGCGACCACAGCAACTGAATCTGGGGGTCGTGATCCGGACGAGTGTTTACGTACTCCAACTTCAAATCGTAGAGACGACCTGCCTCGAGCTCTACTTCCGCGTATCGGGTCGTCGGATTATACCAGGTCTCCAGGCCGACGACTTCCTCGCCGTCGAGGTACAGATGGTAGCCGGTACAGCCTCGCAGGCCCAGTTGGTACGTCCCGGACACAGGGGGCGTCAGGATTCCTGTCCAACAGACGGAGAAGGGGTCATTGGCCTGTCCGGTGATCGGCGTCACGCCTTTCCAGATAAAGTCGACCGCTGAATCGATTTGCCGGCGGACAGGTTCACCCGCGAGATCCGGGTTGTCATAGTAAGCGGCGGTCAGGCCACTCAGCCCGGCGTTGCCGTCGGCGGGGCGGAGATATGCGGAGGGAATGGGGGTAAGGACGGGTTCGCCTGCGGCCAGACCACATCCACGCGCATGGTAGATGCGTGTCGCGCCGGAGACCTTACGGCGGATCCCCTCCAGCACGGAAACGGGACGAGAGGGTGTGCCGCTGTAGTTCCCTTGCAGCACCTGAAGATCGTCGGCGTTAGGGCCGAGGACGGCGACCGATCTCAGATCCTTTTTCAAAGGTAGAAGATCATGCTCGTTCTTGAGCAGGACGATGGATTCGCGCGCCGCTTGTAAGGCCAACGCCCGGT
>CAZCPK010000030.1:0-15216 GCA_964500755.1 uncultured Anaerolineales bacterium | reverse complement strand
CCGGTGCTCCGGCGCGTCGTTGACCGTGATGGGGATCTGCGCGTACGGAACCTGCTCCGGGGGATCGAACATGCCCAGGCGGAAGCGGGCCGTGAATAGCCGCTTGACGGCGCGGTCGATGGCCGCCTCGTCGATTAAACCCTGTTCTACAGCGACCCGCAAGGCCGGGTAGACGGCCCCGCAATTGAGATCGCAGCCCGCTTTGACCGCCTCGGCTGCGGCCTCCGCCGCCGTTTCCACGACCTGGTGATGCTTGTAGAGATCCAGGATAGCGCCGCAGTCCGAGACGACGTAGCCCTCGAACCCCCATTCGCCGCGCAAGATGTCCCCCAACAGCGTGGGGCTCGCGCAACAGGGCTCGTCGTTGGTGCGATTGTAGGCTCCCATGATGGAATAAGCGCCGCCCTCTTTGATGCAGGCCTCGAAGGCCGGCAGGTACGTCTCCCGTAAGTCGCGCTCACTTGCTTGCGCGTTGAAGGTGTGACGTAGGGGCTCGGGTCCGCTGTGCACGACGTAGTGCTTGGGGGTAGCGATCGTCTTGAAATACGTCTCGTCATTGCCTTGTAACCCTTTCACAAAGGCCACCCCCAGCTGCGCGGAAAGGTAGGGGCATTCACCGTAGGTTTCTTGACCTCGACCCCAGCGAGGATCCCGAAAGAGATTGACGTTCGGAGACCAGAACGTCAGGCCGAAGTACTTCTTGTGCAAGCCCTGACGCACGGCGTCGTGATGCTTGGCCCGCGCTTCATCAGAGATGACGGTGGCGACCCGCTGCAGCAGCTCGGTGTTCCAGGTCGCCGCCAGGCCGATGGCCTGCGGGAAGACCGTAGCGATGCCGGCCCGGCCCACACCATGCAGGCACTCGTTCCACCAATTGTAAGGCGGCACGTCCAGCCGTTCAACGGCGGGAGCATCGAACACCATCTGAGAGATCTTCTCGTCCAATGTCATGCGGGAAACGAGATCCTCCACGCGTTCCTCAATGGGCAACCTTGCGTCCTGGTATCTTGGGGTGTGCTCCGCATTCATAGGTTAGTTCTCCCCTTAGTCGTCCTCAAATAGGTTTATTGTGAAACTCAGCATATCTGAAACATTTGACCAACACGTCGTCCACCTGGACATCCGGCGGGACACGCTCCCTGCACACCTTCATCACGAAGGGGCACCGTCCTGCGAATCTGCACCCTTGCTTCAGGTACTCTTCCTCTTCAGTTTCAAGAAGATCGATGTCCTCTTCCCAGCGTTCCTGCGGATCCGCCTTGGGAATAGATTCTTCCAGAAGCTGGGTGTAGGGATGCTTGGGTTCCATCAAGACCTGCTCAACAGGCCCCATCTCCACCAGATGTCCTCTGAACATAATGGCGATGCGATCGCTCATGTAATACGCAGTGGCCAAATCGTGGGTAATGTATAGCACACTCATGTTGAACTCATCTCTGAGTTCCCGGAAGAGGTTCACGATCGACATACGTAACGAGGCATCGACCATCGAAACGGGCTCATCGGCGATGAGAAGTCTCGGATCTGTCAGCAGAGACCGCGCGATAGAAACTCTCTGCAACTGACCGCCAGAGAACTCACTGGGATATTTGCCGTAGAACTCATCATAGGAGAGACCGACGGCGCTCAGGTTCTCTGCGATCAAATCTATAGTTTCTTCGCGGTTTTCCGCCAATTTGAAGTTTTTGGCGGCCTCAAAGAAATACCGATCGACCCTACGCAGTGGATTGAAGGTCTCAAATGGGTCCTGGAAGACGGCCTGGACAGCTTCTCTGGACCAGGTTCCGTTACCTTTTACCGACGTCCTCTCCTGCCCTTTATAGAGTATACTACCTGAGGTTTTTTCCTCAAAATCCAGGATGATTTTGGCAATCGTCGTCTTTCCACAGCCACTCTCACCGGCAAGAGCGAAGATCTCACCCGGTTCGATATGAAAGGACACCGCATCAACCGCCGTGATCTTGGTTCTCGAAAGCAGGCTTCCCTGAAAGAAAATCTTGGTCAGGCGATCGACTTCAAGCAGTTTTTCCATCTTCTCCTCCGGCCCACCAGCAAGCAACCTTGTGATCGGCATCCAATTGGGTGAAATCAGGCATCTGGTCCAGACATACATCCATCGTGTGGGGACATCGTGGGTGGAAAGGACAGCCACCGGGCAGGTCGATCAGGGAAGGCGGGCTTCCCGGCACGCTTTCCCGCGGCGTCTTGTCCCCGAACTTGGGTAGAGAGTTGATCAGATATTGGGTGTAGGGGTGTCGGGGATGGTTGAAAATGCCATGAACAGGTCCCTCCTCGACAAACTTTCCAGCATACATGATCCCCACCCGATCGGCGATGTTGGCCTGAACTCCCATATCGTGGGTGACGACGACGATGGTGTTCTTGAGCTGCACTTGAATCTTTCGCAGCAGCTGAACGACGCCTCTCTGAACGACGACATCCAGGGCGGTCGTAGGCTCGTCACAGATGATCATGCGAGGTTCCAGAAGTGAGGCCAGGGCGATGGTGACGCGCTGCCGCATACCGCCTGAAAGCTGATGGGGATAGGCATTCAGAACCTGGGACGGCAATCCCAACTCCGCAATCTGGCGCCTGGCGATATCGAAGGCCTTATCCTTGGTCTTCGCACTTGCGTGACTGACGATGAAATCGCGGTACGTCTCTTTGACCCTGAGCACCGGGTTAAGCACGCTCATCGATCCCTGGGGCACGTAGGAGATGTACTCCCAGCGCAGTTTCCGCTTTTCCTCGGCGCTTACCGCATAGACATCGACCTCCTTGTCACCATTAGGTCGATAATAGACCTTGCCATCAATCAATCTCAGAGGGGGCTCCATGGCAGCGTACAACGTCTTCAAGAGCGTCGTTTTTCCACAACCGCTTTCCCCTGCAATGCCATAGACTTCGTCCTCTCGAATCTCAAGGTTGACGTCATTAACTGCCTTCACTACCTTTTTAGTCCCATGAACGTCAAGTACATAAAAGGCCTTCAAGTCCTCAGTTCTCAATATGATTTCGCTCATAGGGTCCTCACTGTACTCCAACGCGCTGGGTCCGCGTTCGCGGGTCCAGATATTCGCTAATGCTAACCGAGAGCCAATACAAAGCGATAAACAAGAAAATGGCCAAGATGACGGGCGTTAGGATCCACCACCAGTGCCCCAGCAGAATTGCTTGACGGTTGATCGCCGAGTTAAGCATCGTCCCCAGTGTGGGGACGTCGATATTGACCAAGCCGAGGATAGCCAGCGTCATCTCCAAACCAATGGCCCAAGACATGTTGTTGATCAGGGTAGAAAAGATCAGGGGCGTAGCGAAAGGCATGTATTCTTTCATCACCAGGGACAACGTGCCCGTTCCTGAAAGAATGGCTGTATTGGTGAACTGTCGCTCGCGCAAACTTAGAATCAGCGAACGGATCACGCGGGCATCCCACGCCCAGCCAAAAAACGCCAATAGAAGTCCTAACAACGGCAAACTCAGCTGTTGGCGGATAAGCATGGCTACCAGCACAATGATAAGAAACAGGGGGATTACCAGCAGGCTATCGCTGATGAACATCAGCACCCGGTCGGTAAACCCGCCCCGATAGCCGGCGATCATCCCCACCCCGACCGCGATGACGCGTGAGACGGATCCTGCAATCACCGAGATGATCAAGGAGTTTCGTACCGCAAACGTTGCCTGCCAGAAGACGTCTTGCCCTTTAGCGTTGGTTCCCAACCAGTATGTTTGGGAGGGCGACATATCCCTGGGTACGACCCCCCAGAGCGTCGGATCATAAGGGGCAAATAGGGACAGGGCCGCAAAGAGCATCAACAAACATAACGTAGAGAAGCTCAATGCAAATCGGTAGTCCCTAAAAAGGTCTTTGAACGTTTTCATGGGATTTGGCTCCTTACGTGTACCGAATCCGAGGATCGAAGAGAGGGTAAATCAGATCAATAACCAGGATCGCTGTCGTGATCGCCAGGATTGAGATGGACACAATCCCTAGAAGCAGGTTGTAATCCCCGGTAACAATGGCATTGTAGAGCAACGTTCCTAACCCGGGGTACGAGAAAACAATCTCAGTGATCAGTGCACCGCTAAAGACCTGTCCCAGCGATAGAGCCAGGTTTGTAATCTGCGGCAGGATGCCGTTTCGAATCACGTAGCGCCCCACAATTCTTCCTTCCTTGACGCCACCGAATTTGGCATACTGAACGAAATCTTCGGCGTTGACGTTCTGTACGATCAACTTCATCGTCTGGAAATTGGACGCTGCGCCGAGGATCATCAGCGATAGGGCCGGAAGGAACGCATGTCTGACAACATCTACTATGCTGCTGAGATTGAATGCAAGCCGCCTCCCAATAGCGGCTCCTCCGGCGACAGGAAACAGATTAAAAACATAGGACAGCAGCAGGAGAAGCGAAAAGGCGAAGATGTAATAAGGGATAGGTCGAACAATCATCGCAATGGTATCCAGCACCTTTGACCAGCGCGCTCGGGGGAAGTAGCCGGCTAACGCTCCGATGATATTACCGACCGTCCAGGAGATGAACGTCGTCAGCAACAGCAACCCCGCCGTCCAGGGGAGGGACGTTTTGATTAAATCGATCACCGGCGTAGGAAACTGAAAGAAAGAGACTCCAAAATCTCCCTGGAACAACCGCTTCCAGAAGGCAAGGTATTGATCAAATGTCGAACCCTCAAGGCCGTACATCTCGGTAAGGTCTTCGACCATGGCGTCGATTGAACCGGGGTCCAGATACGATCCGCGCGATCTTAGCTCCTGGATCGTCCGGCGCACCGGATCTGTGGGGATGAAACGAGGGATCAAAAACACCACGGTGATCCCGAGAAAAATAACCAGAATGTACTGGATAAGCCGCGGAATGAGGTACCGTTTTATAAACTCCAAGGCTATTTCTCCTTAATACTTCCTATTCGATTACCCCCGGGCGGGCTGGATCGTCCGCCCGGGGGAGCTTCAACGTTCTCTTGCCTGGATTAATTTCCGGCAGGTTCCAGGAACGGCGTCATGTACTTGAACACACCCCAGTGCGTATAAGGGGCGTTGTACTGGTTCTCCGATCCCGGCCAGTTGGCCCAGTAATACTCGTCCCACGTGACGAATCCGATATAACCGAAGGTCGGGATAGAGGGCAGCTCCTCGACGAGCAGCTTCAAACCCTCGGTGCTGAGTTCCACCACCTGGTCGGTGTTGGAAGGATCGGTCTCCCGTAAGCCGGCGAGGACCTCGTCCATCTCCGGGCTCGTCCACCGCGACGTGTGACCGTTGGTATTCTCGCCCACGGGGAAGTAGTACTCAGAATTGAAGACGTCGAGCGTTCTGTAGAGATCAACGCCCGCGCCCCAGGGCTCGAAGGCCGGCCAGGCGCCGGAGACCTGGAAGTCGCCTACCTCCTGCAGCGTGGCCTGAGCGTCTGACGGAGTGAAGGCCGCATCGATGCCGAACTGCTTCCACTGTTGGACAGCCGCTTGTGCGTTCTTGACCTGCAGGTGAGTCATATCGGTCATATCGATGACCTCGATCCTCCAGGGCGTGCCGTCCGGCAGGAGCCACATGCCATCATCGTCCCGCGAGAAGCCGTTCTTGAGGAGCAACTTCTCGGCAGCTTCAGGCGCGTATTTATACCAGCCAAGCCCAAAGGCCTGCTCAATATACTCCGGATCGTCCGGGAAGGTGTACCCACGTTCCTTGGCGTACTCCGCCACCCGAGTAGGCGCCTCGGGATCGAACGGCTTGAACGTCTCACCGTCGCCAAGGTCCAGTTCAAACTCTTCCAGCCACGGCAGCATGGGTGCGATGTAGTTTTCAGGATAGGAACCCAGCGACGGAATATGAACCGGGCTCAACGTGCCCATGCCGTCGACGGCCTGGCCCTCGTACTCGGCGATGTCGATCGCCAGGGCTAAGGCCCACCGCACGTCGCGATTATCGAAAGGTTCAACGTCCGTGTTGAACGTGATACCGGTCATCGCCGGGTCGTTGTTTACAACCCAGGGGAAGGACGGTTGATAGGCCCGCACCGTCTCGCCCTGCGCCAGCACGGCCTTGAGGCCCTCTGCCGAGAGATCGACCGCGTCCAACTCGTGCGTCAACTGAGCCAGGATCTTCGCGCCCTCGTTGGCGAACGCCTGGAAGACGATGTACTGGGGCATAGGCTCTCCGTAAAGAATGCCCGTCGGGCTCTTGTCCCAATCCGCTCGCTTTTCCCAGATGGTCCAGTATCCACCCTCATCATAACTATGCAGCTTGTACGGCCCACAGCCGACGAAGGGATCAAACTCGAACGTAACCGGATCCTCAACCTCCGAGAAGATGTGCTCCGGCATAATCCAGGTGGCGCCCCAGCGATCGAGGAATGTAGTGTGGAAGCGGGAGTTGGGCTGATTTAGCTCGAACACAACGGTGTAGTCGTCGGGAGCGGAAACAGAGGCGACATTCTCAATGAAGAAGGAGTGGGCGTTGAAGGCTTCGTACTCCATCAACGTCTCGGCGGTGTAGACGACGTCATCGGCCGTGAAGGGCTCACCATCGGACCACGCAACGCCCTCACGCAGGGGAATTTCCACTTGGGTGAAATCGTCATTGTAGACCGGATCGCCGGCGGCAAGCGCGTTGATGATCTCGCCGGTGGCGAAGTCAACGGTCCATAGCGGCTCGGCGGCCAGGTTCTGCATGCCACGGTCGCGCCACTTCCAGCCCACCCACCAGTTGAAGTTGCTGGGAGAGCCTACGCGTCCGGTCAGCTGCCCCGCAATAAACGTCTCGTTCCGGGGAAGCGCGCCAAATACATCTGGCGCCGGTTCTGGCGCATCAACGGGTTCGGGCGTGGCTGTCACCACGACTTCCTCGATCACCGTCTCGCCTTCGACCTCCACTTCACGAGTCACGACGACCTCGACGACCTCAGGCTCCGACGTTGCACAAGCGGTCAACAGAAGACCGAAAACAACCAACAGACTTATTGTAAACAGATGTGACGTACGCATGTTACTGTTCCTCCTCGATGAATTTGGTCTTATTCACTGCTGTTCAACCTCAGCATACATTCTGTCTAAGCAATGCTCACCTCCTTGATAACGTGGGAAGCGCACCTCTTACGTGCGCTTGAAGGGACAACAGGATTCTCGGACAAGCAGCTCGGTTGGCAGATCCACCCGCTTAGCCACATAGTCTGGATCCTTGATGATCGCCAACAGCTGGCGTGCAGCCACCCGGCCCATCTCTTCCAGCGGTTGCCGCACAGTCGTCAGTGAAGGATGGACGGAGGTCGCCTGGGGAATGTCATCGAAGCCCACAACGGAGATATCCTCGGGGATCTTGAGACCCCGTTCGCGCACCGCTTCCATGACACCAAACGCCATGACATCGTTGGAGGCAAAGATAGCCGAGGGGGGCTCAGAGAGATTCAACAATCTTTCACCGGCCGCGTAGCCGTCGGGTTGAAAGAAGTTGCCCTCACAAATCAAACGTTCTTCGACGGAGATACCGTGTTCTTCCAGCGCCGCACGATATCCAGCCAGACGATCCAACGCACAGCCCATATTCAGGTTGCCCGTGACAAACCCAATGCGCCGGTGGTCAAGGTTGATGAGGTACTCAGTCGCCTCGAAACCACCGCGCCAATTTTCAGCCGCCACGGCTGGTTCGTTTTTGGCTATCCCTTGATGATCAATAAGTACATAGGGAAAATTACGCTCGTTCAGTGAGGCCAGATATGCCTCCGGCTCTCTGGGCAAGACGAGTAACAGTCCATCGGCTACACCCTGGGTCAGCATGCTCACATACGTGGACTCCCCAGCTCTTCGACGGTGGGTAGTGTAAAGCATCAGGTCATATTCTGCTTTTGCCAGTTCGGCGTCGATACCCCGAATGATCTCACCAATGTAGCCGGTGCCAAGATCACGCACCAATAGACCGATGACCTGTGAGGACCCCCCGGCGAGACTACGCGCCTGCCGGTTAGCTACGTAGCCCAGTTTATCAATTGCCTGGATCACCCGCGCGCGTGTTTCTTCATCGACGAAATCCTTATTATTCACCACCCGGGAGACGGTAGAATACGATACGCCAGCTTCCTGCGCTACATCTATGATTGTGACTCGTTTGGAGGCCTTTCGGTTCATCTTTCTCCCTCTCCTCTGCGTGATCTGTTTTGCAAACGTTTGCAGAGCGGATAAAAAAAGAAGTGCTGAAAAAATATAGTTGCGATCTAGTCACCTTATCCCTTTAAGGTTACGTGTCCATCTGATACAAGATAAAACTGGTACATATACCTGGGTATACGACAGAAAATAGGAGAAAATAAGATCGCCGTCTTGCAAACCGGCGCCAGTAGCGAAATCCATTTCGCGCTTCAAAGTGCGCGATTTAACAATCGCGGCTACAGTTCCCCAATAATTTGTCCTATACCCTATCACCTCGAAAGCTTGACGTCTCGCACAATGAGCTGTAGATGTCTGTAGTTAATGAGTAGCCCAAGGGCTGCAGCGCGTCGCAACGTCACTCCGCCACACTCCTGAGCTAACTCCGAGCCTTTGATCGGGATTTAAAGGATTTTATGTCAAATTTACAGGCTGTTCCCGCAACTTATAGGTAGCTAGTAGCGTGGTGTAAATTTTCCCGCTACCCTTCCGAGCCAAATTTTGCAAACGTTTGCAAGTATTAGTTTAACAGAGATATACCAGCTTGTCAAGACTTTCTCGGTTCTTGTCCACATCTCCCTGTAGAACTCAGGGAGATCGCAGAAACACGGGCCTGAATGACAGGGAGTCCATCGCCCTCAGCGGTCATTGAGGCGGTAGGATGTGCTTGTGGTTGTTGTTGTTTTCGTTTTCGATTTTCCAATGCGCGAAGCCACAGTGCGCCGGTGGAGTGGCTGTCTCTCGCAGCGACATCAACAGGGTGACTTTGGCGATAGTGCGATCATTGACTGGGGCTCTTGGACTTTGCCGGATCGTGGAGTGAGTGTCCCGAAAACTAGCACCGTAGGCTCCGCTGGGGGGACTCCCCAGACCTTTTCTGCATTGTGACAGGAAGCGCGTGGCAAACGCTGCCTGTACATCCGGCGAAACCCCAAAGAACCATTGACATCCAAAGACAAGATATGTACAATTTAAACAATAAAACGAACACCGACAGAAGTGATCCTGCCCCTAAACAACAAGTAGGTCAATCTTCACTCGCTTTCGCCGAGTCGTAAGGTCAAACAGCTCCACCCCATCAAAGACGAGCAGGTACGTATGAACCAGAGAGCTTCTAAAGAGCTGCTGTTGGGCATCGACGTGGGTACGTCTGCGGTTAAAGGCATCATCTGTAACGTGTCGGGACAGACGGTTGCCCAAGCCAGTCGCGAACACGAGTTACGCACACCGCATCCTGGCTGGGCCGAAGAATCCCCCACCGATTGGTGGCACAATGTCGTTGGCGTGATTCGAGATTGTCTCAACGATTCTGACGTGACGCCCGACTGTGTCGCAGCCATCGGCGTCACCGGCATGGTCCCTACCGTACTCTTGCTGAATGAAAAGGGTACGCCACTGCGCCCCTCGATTCAACAGAACGACGCCCGCGCTACCGAGGAGATCGAAGCACTCAATGCAGCGCTGGACCCACAGACCATCTTCGAGATGACGGGCGCTGCCCTCAGTCAGCAGAGCGTCAGTCCCAAGTTACTCTGGTTACAACGACACGAGCCCGAGATATGGGCACAGACACGCCACGTCGTTGGATCTTACAGTTACATCGCCGCCCAGCTGACGGGCGTCGTCACCGCCGAGATCAACTGGGCGCTGGAGAGCGCTCTCTACAATCTAACGAGTGAACAGTGGGCACCGGAGCTATTGGCAAGTGCTAACGTCCCCGCCGAGCTGCTACCGCCCATCCACCGGCCCACCGACGTCATTGGCGTCGTCACCCAACAAGCCGCCGAAGAGACCGGCCTGAGCGCGGGTACACCCGTCGTCGCCGGCACCGCCGATCACGTGGGCGCCGCGCTGGCAGCGGGCATCCGCACCGACGGAGATCTGCTGGTCAAGTACGGGAGCGCGGGCGACATCCTCTACAGCTCGGAGACCCGGACTCTCGATCCGCGCCTCTACCTCGACTATCACGACGTCCCCGGGATGTATCTGCTCAACGGCTGTATGGCAACGAGCGGATCGCTGGTCAAATGGTACGCACGACAGTTCTGCAGCGAAGACGCCGACCCGGCATCCGCTAGAGGCCAAAGCATCTACACTTATCTCGACGCGCAGGCAGCAGCGCTGCCCGCCGGCAGCGAGGGCGTCGTCGTGCTGCCCTATTTCTTAGGTGAGAAGACACCTGTGCTCGACCCTAAGGCGCGCGGGGTGATCTTTGGACTCACGCTCTTCCACAGCCGTTACCACGTCTACCGGGCGGTATTGGAGGCCGTGGCCTTCGGCTTCCGTCATCACGTGGACGTCTTGGAGGAAAACGACTGTCGGGTGAAGCATGTGGTCGCCGGAGGCAATGGCGCCCGGAGCCGGCTCTGGCGACAGATCACGGCCGACGTCCTGGACTGCCCCATCGCGTCGCTGACGCAACACGCCGGTGCCGCACTGGCTGCAGCCTATGTAGCAGGCATGGGCGTCGGCGCCTTCAACGCTTGGGACGAGATCGAGCGCTTCGTCACCCTGGAGGAGATCGTCGAACCCAATCCGACTCACCGAGCGGTCTACAATGAACAATTTGCTATCTACCGTGAGCTCTACGAAAAGTTGAGATCCACCTTCCGACGGATTCCGACCTCGCGGGCAGTCCAAAAATGACCACAGGAGGAAAAGCATGAACACAAAGTTACTGTTAGCCGACATCGTCCTCACCCTGGATCGTGAGGAGCAAATCTACCGACCGGGTTACGTCGCCGTTGAGGGCGATCGGCTGCGTGAGCTGGGGCCTCAGGAGGCCGTGGATCCACAGGACTTCGACGAGGTGATCGACCTGGGCGCACGGCTGATTATGCCCGGGCTCGTCAACGCGCACACGCACACGCCCATGACGCTCTTCCGGGGGCTAGCGGAGGGCCACTCGCTCTTCACCTTTGAGGGCTGGTACAACGGCGTCCGCGTTTGGGAGGAGGTGATGGACGCAGAGATGGTGCCGCCTGCCGTTGCCGTCTCCTGCGCCGAGATGATCCGCACGGGAACCACGTGTTTCGCCGATCAGTACTTCCACATGGATCAGGTGGTGCCGGTGGTGCGCCGCAGCGGGCTGCGCGCCAGCCTGGCCTACGGCATCGTGGAGATGGGCGACGCCGAGGCGCGCGAGCGTGAGATTGCAGCGGCGACGACCTTCCTGGAGAGCATGCAGGACGACGAGCGGCTGCTGGGCTGGATCGGGCCACACGCTTTCTTCGTCGACAACAGCCCGGAAGCCATGGAACTGGAACTGACACTGGCCGACCGCTTCGACGCCGGCCTGCACATCCACCTGGGAACCAGCGGCGAGGAGGAGCGCTACTGCCGCGAGCACTACGGGCGCAGTGCCGTCCAGCAGATGAAGGCGCTGGGCGTGCTGGATCGCCCATTGCTGGCAGCGCATAGCATCACCATCCCGGAGGAGGACTTCCCCACACTCGCCGCACACCCTTTTACCGCCGTCATCGCCGGCTCGGCCTGCATGCGCAGCGGCGCCGAGATCGCCGCGCTTAAGGCCATGCGCGCGGCGGGCGTCAATACGGCCCTGGGCACCGACAACGTCGCCAATAATAACAGCTACGACCTCTTTAACGAGATGCAAATTACGGCCAAGCTGATGTCGCTCCACGAGGGCGAACCCGGCGCCGTGCCCGCCCGCGACATCCTGGAGATGGCAACGCTGGGCGGCGCCCGCGCCCTGGGATTGGAGGACGAGATCGGCTCGCTGGAGCCGGGCAAGCTGGCCGACCTTATCACCTTGGATCTAACCGAGGTCGGCTGGAGCCCGAGGAGCGGCCAGGATCTCTACACGGCTCTGGTCTACGCCATCAACGGCAACTACGTGCGCGACGTGATGGTGGACGGGCGCTGGCTCTATCGTGAGGACGACTGGACCACGCTGGACTACGCCGCCGCCCGCCACAACCTGGACGCTGCCTGCGCAGAGCTACAGTCACGCCGGGAATAGGCTGCGTGCGGGGATGGGATACGGGACCCATTGACCATGTCTGATTCGTCATTTGTCATTTTCAATTGAACATTTCCCCTTTCCTTTGGAGGTAACATGATTCGCTTAGTGATCGACACCGATCCCGGCGTGGACGACGCCCACGCCTTGATGGCTGCCCTGGGTCATCCCAACGCGCAGGTCGACGCGCTGACCACCGTCTCCGGCAACGTGCCGCTGGCTCGTACCACGGCCAACGCCTGTGCCATCGCCGACGCCATGGGCGCCGACGTGCCCGTCTACGCGGGCTGCGCCCATCCACTGATCTCGCCGCCGAACCGCGCCACCGAGTTCCACGGCGAGGACGGCCTGGGCGACAGCGACCTGCCGCCCTCCGAACGCGAGGTTGAGGCGGAACACGCCGTCGACGCGCTGATCCGTCTGGGCAACGAAGCGCCCGGCGAGCGCACGCTGGTCGCCATCGGCCCGCTGACCAACGTCGCGCTGGCGACGCGGCTCGATCCCGCCCTGCCGCAGAAGTACACGCACCTCGTGGTGATGGGCGGCGCTATCCGGGGCATGGGCAACGCCACGCCCGCCGCCGAGTTCAACATCTACGCCGATCCCGAGGCCGCAGCCATCGTCTTCAAAGCGTGGTCGGGCTTGACGCTGGTCTCGTGGGAGACGACCATGGCACACCCCTTCACCCCGCCACAGGCCGAGGCGCTGCTGGCTCTGGACACACCGCGTGCCGACTTCTTCCGTCGCGTCAGCCAGACGACGCTGGCCTTCGTGGAGCGCTTCCTGGGCCAGCGCATCATGTTGGAGCCCGACCTGCTGGCCGTCGCCGTGGCCCTGGAACCCGACACCGTGCTCAAGTCCGAGACGCACCACGTCGACGTGGAGCTGGCGGGCGCGGAGACGCGCGGTCAGACGACGGTGGATTGGTTCGATCGGACGAGCAATGTGCCGAACGTTGAGCTGGTGCTGGAGCTGGACACGCAGCGTGTCTGGCAGATGATGAAAGCCGCCCTGTCAGAAAAATCAACGGATTAAACGGATTTAGCGGATGGACACAGATAGACTTTTAGCGGAGGCAAAAGCCCGTCGCACTGATCTCGTCGACTTCCTGACCGCTCTGGTACGCATCCCATCGGTCAACGGACGCGAGAACGAGGCCGCCGTGGCGCAGCGCGTCGCTGAGGAAGCGACGAACCTGGATTTTACTGCACAGCTAGTCGCCGCCGACCCGGAACGGCCCAACGTACTGGTCCGGTGGGGCCACGGTCCGGCGGGTTTCGCGTTCCTCGGTCACCTGGACACCGTCGCCGCCGGTGATCCCGCCGCGTGGACCTCGCCGCCCTTCGCCGCCGGGATCCGGAAGGGGCGGATCTACGGACGCGGCACCGCCGACAACAAGGCCGGCATCGCCTGCGCGCTCTACACGCTGGCCCTGCTGCGGGATCAAGAGCTGCTGGATCCGGACGAGGTGCACGTCACCTTAGCCGGGGTCGTGGACGAGGAATCGGGCGCCAGCAGCACGCTGGGCGTCCGCCACCTGCTGGATCAGAGATTACTCCGCGCGGAGGGCGCCATCTACACCTACGCCAGCGACATCGTCTGTATCGGGCACCGGGGCCTGCTCCGCCTACGGCTGGACGCCCAAGGGCGCGCCATCCACTCCGGCAGTTCCGCCTGGGCGCAAGGGCAGGGCGGCGTCAACGCCGTCACCGGGCTGGCGGAGATCCTGCTGGCGCTGGAGGCGCTGGAGCTCCCTGCGCCCACGCATCCCGCCTTTAAGGGGCTGGGCTGCACGCTGACGCCGGGCACAGTGTTCGAGGGCGGCGAGTTCGAGAGCATGGTCCCGGCCCACGCCGAGGCACTGGTCGACGTGCGGCTGATGCCGGGCCAAAATTCGGCGGAGGTCATCGCCGCCGTTGAAGACGTGATCGCGGAGGTGACGGCGCGGCGTACCGGTCTGAGCGTGACGATGAACGTGAAGAACGATCTACCGGGCGCGGCGATTCCGCCGAATCATCCGCTGGCAACGACGGCGCAGCGCCACGCGGAGCGCCTGACGGGCGTTTCCTGGCCCATCGCCGGGGCCGGACCCGCCAACGAAGGCTACATGCTTATCGGCGCGGGGATCCCCACCCTGTGCGGCTTCGGTCCAACAGGCGGGAACGCCCACGCGCCGGATGAGTGGGTGGACGTGGAGAGTCTGCCGACCACCGTCGCCGTCTATGCGGGCATCATTCAAGAGTATCTGACCGATAAAGACGTGACTTAAAGAAATCCGATGTCTGAGAGACATCGGATTTCTCCAAAACAAGGAGATTTCTCATGACAACAGAACAACGTGATCCCTGGGTTGACGTAAAGACACGCCACGGCTTCGCCGCCGATCAGGTCATCTCGGCGCTGCAGAAGGAGATTCGGCGCGGACATACCGAAAATGCGGCCATGCTGGCCTTCGAGATGGCGACCACGAGCCCAGAGATGGAGGAGTATCTCTGGTACCGGCTGCTGGTCATCTCCGTCGAGGACGTGGGCTGGGGCGATCTCCAGGCGCCCGTGCTCATCCGCACGCTCTACGAGATCAACCAGAAGTTTGGGCACCGGGGTGGAGAGAACCTGCTGCTGGCGACCCACGCTGTGCGTTATCTGTGCGCCTGCCGGAAAGACCGCTCCAGTGATGAGATGGTCAACTGGCTTATTTACCTGGATGCTCAAGGTGAGTTGCGCCCGGAGATCCCCGATTACGCGCTCGATATGCACACCGCGCGGGGGAAGGAACTGGGACGGGGCAAGCGGCACTTCTGGAAAGAAGGGGCCAAAATCGCGCCGGAAGTGCCGGATCGTGATACAACCTACCGCGAACGGATGCTGGAACTTCTAAAAACCGACAAAGAGTAGCGAGACAGACGTTTTTTCGTGTCCGGCTAGCTTTCGAGAGGTGCGACGCACTTCCAGATGCAGAGGCTATTGAAAACTCATTAGCGTCAGAAGAAGCCTTTGGCTCCGCTGAAAAAAGCATCTGAACCACTGAGACCCAGAGAACCCCAGGGTAAATATTAAAAAGGTAGTGAGAAAAA
>CAZCPK010000029.1:0-16419 GCA_964500755.1 uncultured Anaerolineales bacterium | reverse complement strand
CAAAGGCAACGTTTGCCACGCGCTTCCTGTCACAATGCAGAAAAGGTCTGGTGAGGCTCACTAGCCTATTGCACTAGTTTTAGGGACACGGTTTTTAGAAGCACTCACTGGCATGGTTCATTTTGGCTTCCCAGAGGGCAGAAACTCCTTTACACTTTTGAACAGTAGAGAACTCCAAAAACAAGGCTAAATCCGTAGAAAGGGTGCTTTGTGAGCCAAAGTGATTAGTTTTCGTCATTTTGAACTATCAAACGCGTCGCTTGACTCACCGAATTTGTAAAGGAGTTTTTTAGTCCGAATGAACCATGCCCACTCACTCCACTATCCGGCAAAGTCCCAGAGACCCATAATCCGTTCTATTCAGCCAACGCGGACTGGATAAATTCTCTCTAATCCGTTCTATCGATTGACCAAGCGACCAGAGGTCCATTTTGAGAGGAGGCTGTGCGATGAAAGAGGCTTTGCTTTACGAACAGTTGGACGATACTCAGGTACAGTGCCATCTGTGCGCGCATCACTGTCGCATCGCCGCGGGTAAAACCGGCATCTGTCAGGTGCGCATCAACAAAGGGGGGCGTCTTTACACCCGCAGCTATGGTCGGACTATCGCGGAACACGTCGATCCGGTGGAAAAGAAACCACTCTATCACTTCTACCCGGGCACGCGAGCGTATTCCATGGCGACGCCGGGCTGCAACTTCCGCTGTCAATGGTGTCAGAACTGGGAGATCTCTCAGAATCCTACCGAGCGGCACTTCTCGCTGGCTCGGGAGCGGACGCCTGCGGAGATTGCCCAGGCTGCCGATCGCAACGACTGCCGGAGCATTGCCTATACCTATACCGAGCCGACCATCTTCTTCGAGTACGCGCTGGATACGGCGAAAGCTGCGCAAGAGGGGGGGCTGGCGAATCTGTACATCACCAACGGCTATATGACCGAGGAGATGCTGGAGATGATCCATCCCTATCTCGATGCGGCTAACGTCGATCTCAAAGCGTTCCGTGACGAGACCTACCGTCAGTACGTCGGCGCGCGTCTGCAGCCGGTCCTCGACGCGCTGCGCAAGATGCACGAGCTGGGTATCTGGCTGGAGGTCACCACCCTGGTGATTCCCGGCGTCAATGACGATCCTGCGGAGCTGCGGGATGCGGCGCAATTCATCGTGGAAGAGCTGGGACCCGAGACGCCCTGGCATCTGAGTCGTTTTCATCCCACGTATAAGATGACGGACGTGCCGCCCACGCCGCCGGTGACGTTGAACAAGGCGCAGGATATCGGGTATGAGGAGGGACTGCACTACGTCTACCTCGGTAACCTCTTTGGCGAGACGAACACGCGCTGTCACGAGTGTGAGGAGCTGCTTATTCGCCGTACCGGCTTTCGCGTGGTCAGTAATCGCGTGACGGCAGAGGGCCACTGTCCGAACTGCGGGACGCCGATCGCCGGCGTCGGCATGGCCGTCGAGCAGGGAGCGTGACGTCGGTGTGGGGAGTATCCAACTCCACCGTCGCGCTGCTGGCGAGTTTGGTGGCCGGCGGGGTGACGACGGCCGGTTTGCTGCTTATCAGCAGATATAAAGATCTTGCTCAGCGTTATTCTCTTTATCTGGTGGGCTTCGCCGCCGGCATCCTCAACACTATCTCCCTGGTGCACCTTCTCCCGCATTCGTTGGAGATGGTGAGCTATGCACCCTGGCTCTGGCTGAGCGGATTCCTGCTCCTCTATCTTTCCGACCGCTTTCTTGAACACCGGCTCCTGGGCGATGAAACGCGTGGCCGGGGCATCATCGCGCTGTTGGGGATCGGTTATCATTCGTTTGTTGATGGGATCATTTATGTGGTGACCTTTAACGTCAGCATCTTCACCGGCCTGCTTTCGGCATTGGGGATGGTGTTGCACGAATTTCCCGAGGGAGTGGTGACGTTTGCGCTATTACAGGAGGCCGGTTTTGAACAGAAGCGGGCGATCTTTTATGCTTTCCTGGCGGCAGCTCTCACCACCCCCCTGGGAGCGCTGGTGGCCTATCCCTGGATTGAGGTGATTGATCAAGAGACGTTGGGGATGCTCCTGGCGTTGGCCGGGGGCGCGCTTCTCTTCGTGGGGACCACGCATCTCTTGCCCCGGTTGGCCACCGCGCGCCGCCGGGTCACGTTACCGGCATTGTTAGCGGGAACGGTCGTTGGCTTGCTTGTGATTCAGTTGGGACATTGAGTCCGGTGAGTACCCATAAGCCTACCGTCATTCACGGCGTTCAGCGGTTTTTCACCACAGAGAGCGCTGAGCACGCAGAGAAAGAACCGGTTGGGTTTCTCTCTGTGCCCTCCGTGGGCTCTGCGGTGAGCTGTGGGTGCTCACCTGATTGAGGTCCTTGTATGAGAAAGGAGTTCGCTCTATGCTAGATCATATCCTGGTGCCCCTGGATGGGTCCCCCCTGGCCGAATGTGTGCTGCCCCACGTGAATGCTGTGGGGCGGCCTTTTGACGCGCGGATCACGTTGGTGCGCGTGGTGGAAAGCGGGAAGGGGTCCGCGACGGGCGAGGCGGTGGATCCCCTGCAATGGCAGATGCGCAAGTCCGAAGCCGAAGCGTACCTGGATCAAGTCGAGGAAAAGCTGAGCGCCACGGGGCTGAAGGTGGATAGCGTACTGTTGGAGGGAGACGCTGCCGAGCGGATCATTGAGTACGCTCGCTCAAAGGAGGTAGCTCTTATCGTGTTGAGCAGTCACGGTCGCAGCGGCCTGAGCCCCTGGAATATCAATAGCGTCGTTCAGAAAGTGATCCTGCGGGCCTACGTTCCGACGCTGATCGTGCGGGCGTACGACGCGGCCAAGTGTGAGGTGAGTGACTTGACCTACGAGCGTATCCTGCTGCCGTTAGACAGTTCCAAGCGGGCGGAGTGTGTCCTGCCGCTGGCCACTGGCCTCGCCGAGTATCATCCCTGCCGCCTGTTATTGGCTCACGTGGTCAGCCGACCCTCCGTACCGCGGCGCGCCCCGCTCACGGACGAGGAAGCGTCCCTGGTGGAGGAACTGATGGAACTCAACCGGGAAGCCGGACGCGCCTATCTGGACGGCCTCGAGGAGCGCATGGGCGAGGACGCCAGGAGCTACCTGCTCGAAGGAGAGAGCCCCGCGGCTGCCCTTCATGAGCTGGTTCGACGGGAAGACGTCGATCTGGTGATCTTGAGCGCCCACGGCCACTCGGCCGAGGCGCAATGGCCTTACGGCAGCGTGGCGCTCAACTTTATCGCCTACGGGTCCAAACCTCTGTTGATTGTACAGGATATCCCCAAAGAGGGGATCGCCGCATCCCCGGCCGAACGAGCCGCTCGTGAAGAGAAAGGACACTAAACGTATGCTTCAACCTCCTACAGACCCCCAGCTAAATCTCCCTCCTGAACTTTCGGAGTTGGTGAAAACTTTGGCCGAAGCGCACGCGACGGAGGCGAGGCTGGGACGGACGCCTACCCCTGTGGATGCTCTGGTGCTCTGGCAGCAACAACTTCGCCGGGCCTATCGGCGTTTCGTGCAGCGGTCCGAGGAAGAAAAGGTACTTTCCGGCGCGGCTGAATGGCTCCTTGACAATTTCTACGTCGTTCAGAGAGCGATGCGGCAGGTGGAGAAAAATCTGCCCTCGGGATACTACCGGCGCCTTCCCAAGCTGACCGCGACCGAGCTCGCCGGCTATCCTCGCGTCTACGCCATCGCGCGGAGTCTCGTGCGCCATTACGCCGGTCATTTGGATCTGGAGCAGATCGCTCAATTCCTGCATCTCTATCAACGGCACCGGGTGTTGAGCATGGGCGAGCTGTGGGCCTTCCCCACCATGTTGCGTCTGGGTCTCGTCGAGCTGCTGGCCCAGACCGTGGCCCGCGTCACGGATCTGGCGTCGCCGTCGGCTGCCGAATGGCCCTGGACGCTGGCGCTCTCCGCCGAGTTGACCGAGGAAGTGCTGGTCTCACACTGCATCCGCAGTCTGCGGGCCATCGACACGCAGGATTGGGACGCGTACTTCGAGGCCGTGAGTCGGGTTGAACAGCTGTTGCGCGCAGATCCCGCCGACGTCTACGCCCACATGGAGTTCGACTCCCGCGACCGCTACCGGGAGGTCATTGAGGACCTGGCGCGGTACTCGGACGAGGATGAGCCATCGGTCACCCGTCAGGCGTTGGCGTTGGCCGATGCTGTGAGCGCTGATGGGGACGCGCCGGAGCGCGAAGGGCACGTGGGGTACTATCTGGTAGCGGAGGGGCGTCGCCAACTGGAGCAGCGTCTGAAATATCGTCCGCCGCTCGCAACCCGTCTGCGCCGGTGGATCCTCCAACATCCGACCTTTGCCTACCTGGGCGGTATCTGGAGTGTAACTTGCTTGTTACTGGCGGCGCTGATCTGGTTGACGTCTGCGCTGGGCGGCGCGCTGCTCCATCAGGTTGCGGTGGGGCTGCTGACTTTGGTTCCTGTCGTTACGGCTGCCGTGACCCTCGTCAACGGCGCGGTGACCCGGGGGCTGCCGCCGCGCTTGTTGCCCAAGATGGACTTCGACGCGGGCGTGCCCGCCGAGTATGCCACCATGGTGGTCGTTCCCGCGCTGCTGAGCGGTGAGGACGAGGTGGATTTTCTGATCCGGCAGCTGGAACAGCACTATCTCAGCAATCCCGAAGCGCACGTCCGCTACGCGCTGCTGACGGACTTCTCCGACGCGCCCGAGGAGCATCAGCCCAAGGACGAGGCGCTGCTGAAACGTGCGCGGGAGAAAATTCAGCAACTCAATCAACGCTATGCTCATAACGTCGAGACGCGCTTCTATCTCTTCCATCGGCGCCGTCTCTGGAATCCCGCGGAAGCCGTGTGGATGGGCTGGGAACGCAAGCGCGGCAAGCTTGCGGAGTTCAATCAGCTGGTGTTGGGCGCGCCGCTGGAGGAGACCTCCTACGTCGAATACGCAGGAGAAGACCTCGACTTTCTTTCGGACGTGCGCTTTGTCATCACGCTGGATGCCGACACGGTCATGCCCCGGGGCGCGGTGCAGCGGCTGATCGCCACGCTGGCGCATCCCCTCAACCGCGCGCAATTTGACGAGGAGACGGGAAACGTGGTGGCTGGGTACACCATCCTGCAGCCCCGTACCGAGATCAAGCCCACGACGGTCAACCGCTCCCGCTTCACGCGTATCTTCGCCGGGGACCTGGGCCTGGACCTTTACACCCGGGCGGTCTCGGACGTCTACCAGGATCTCTTCGGCGAGGGGATCTACGTGGGTAAGGGGATCTACGACGTGGCGGCCTTTGAGCGCAGCCTGCACCGGCGGGTGCCGGAGAACGCGTTGTTGAGTCACGATCTCTTCGAGGGCATTCATGGGCGCGCGGCGTTGGTGACCGACAGCGTGCTCTACGAGGACTATCCGCCTACCTATCTGACGTACGCCCAGCGCCTCCATCGCTGGGTGCGGGGCGATTGGCAGCTGCTGCCGTGGCTGGCGCCGCGTGTGCCCAGGGAAGGGGGCGGCTCCTTTCCCAACCGGCTGTCGTTGATCGACCGTTGGCGGATCCTGGACAATCTGCGCCGCAGCCTGCAGGCGCCGGCGCTGCTCATCCTCTTCGCCGTGAGCTGGTCCTTGTTGCCGGGGCCGGCCTGGCTCTGGACGCTTCTGACCTTGGCGCTCTCGGCGATGCCGGTGTTGAGCGGTTCTCTGACGTGGCTCAGTCGACGCTTGCAGGAGGAAGAGGAGGAAGGGGGGCGGTTGCAGTTGAGCGCCGAAGCCGCCCGGTGGTTGTTGGCGTTGGTCTTCTTGCCTTACGAGGCGCTGCTGATGATTGATGCCATTTTGACGACGCTGGTCCGGCTCTTTATCACCCGTAAGCGGCTGCTTCAATGGACGTCGGCGGCGCACACGGTGCGGATCTTCGGGCATGAATCGCGGATTCAGCTGCTCTGGCGGCGGATGCGTGGGGCGCCCTTGCTGGCGCTGGGTCTGGCGGTGGAGCTGGCCGTCTTCGAACCGGGCGCGCTCTGGGTGGCCGCGCCGCTGCTGCTGGCGTGGATAGGCTCTCCTCACGTAGCGCTCTGGCTCAGCCGCTCCGCGGAACGACGCGAGAGCGAGCTCTCGTCAGACCAGCGCAAGGGGCTGCGCCGCCTGGCGCGTCGCACGTGGTTCTTCTTCGAGCGTTTCGTCGGCCCTGATGACCATTGGCTGCCTCCGGATCATTTCCAGGAGCATCCTCGAGGCCTGGTAGCCCATCGTACGTCGCCCACCAACATCGGGTTGCTCCTGCTTTCCACCCTCTCGGCCTACGAGTTGGGCTACGTCGATCTGATGAACCTGTTGGTGCGGTTGCGTTCCACCTTCGACACACTCGACGATCTGGAGCGCTATCGCGGCCACTTTCTCAACTGGTACGAGACGCACAATCTGACGCCCCTTCCGCCGCGCTACGTTTCCACGGTGGATAGCGGCAACCTGGCCAGTGCGTTCTGGGCGCTGGCGCAGGGGTTGCAGGGCGTCACGTCCTATCCGGTGTTGCACTGGCAGCGGTGGGAGGGGTTGGCCGATGCGCTGGGCGTGCTCTCGGACGTCGTCGCGCCCTTGAAGTCCGGCCCGTTGCAGGAACCTATCGCTGATCTGGAGGAAAGCCTCGCCAATTTCCGGCGGCGCATTGGATCCGTGGAGGATAATCCCGCGCGCCGGTACGCCGTACTGATCAGCCTGAGCGGTGAAGAGGGGGAGGATCTGGCCCAACATCTGGCCGTACTCCTGGAGCAGGCCGGCGACCATCTGGAGACCCAGATGCTCCGTGATCTGCGTCACTGGTCCGAACTTGTATGGCATCATCTCAGCAACATGCGGAAAGAGATGGAGATGTTGTTGCCCTGGTTCTTGCACCTCTACCGTCCGCCCGAACTGGTGGCGGAGGCCGCTGCGGGTTCGGACCTGTCGGAGGCCTGGATCGCGCTCAAGGCGTCGCTGCCTGCCACGCCGTCGTTGGAGAAGCTGCCCGCTATCTGTCGGAACGCGGCTGCGGAGGTGGAGGCTCTGCGGTCTCTCCTCCCTTCCGGGGAGGCCAATCTCTCTGACGATGAGCAGGCCGCGGCGCAAGAGGCCCGGGATTGGTGCGCTCTGCTACGGCAGAGTCTTGGCTCGGGGCGTATGACGGCGGAGAGTCTGCTCATTGGTATTCGCAACCTGCAGGAGCAGGCCCAGCGGTACGTTCAGGAGATGGATTTCGAGTTCCTTTTCGACGAGCAGCGCAAGGTCTTCTTGATTGGCTACAACGTCTCGGATGAGCAGCTCGCGAGCAATCACTACGACCTGCTGGCTTCGGAGGCGCGAACCGCCAGCCTCATAGCCGTGGCCAAGGGCGACGTGGAGGCGCGGCATTGGCTGCACCTCAGTCGCCCGCTGACCCGGGTGGACGGTCATCGGGTCCTGCTCTCGTGGAACGGCAGTATGTTCGAGTATCTGATGCCTAACCTGCTGCTGCGCAGCTACGAGCAGACGCTGCTGACGCAGACCAACCGTGGCGTGGTGGAACGTCAGATTCACTACGCCCAGGAGCAAGATGTGCCCTGGGGAATCTCGGAGTCCGGCTACTATCACTTTGACGCCAATATGAACTACCAATACCGGGGGTTTGGCGTGCCCGGGCTGGGACGCAAGCGCGGTCTCGGCGATGACCTGGTCATCGCGCCGTACGCGTCCCTGCTGGCCCTGTCGATTGCGCCTGCGGCGGTGTGGCGTAATCTCCGCCGTTTTCAGGAAGAGGACGTGCTGGGGCCCTTCGGTCTCTACGAGGCGGTGGATTACACGCTCTCCCGTCTTCCCCTGGGAGAGCAGCGGGCCCTTGTGCGTTCTTACATGGCCCATCACCAGGGTATGATTTTGCTCTCCCTGACCAATTACCTGCGGGATGAGGTTTTGCTGGACTATTTCCACGCCCATCCCCGGGTCCAGACGATCGAACTGCTCCTGCAGGAGCAGATGCCGGAGCAGATTCCGGTGAAGAAGACGCCGGAGCTTTCCGCTGCCGTCAAACGCACGGAGATGGATCAGGTGAAACTGGTTCCCTGGGAACCCCGGGCCGACAGCCCGCTGCCCCTGGTGCATTTTCTCTCCAACGGGCGCTACGGCGCTATGATCACGCGCTCCGGTGGGGGGTACAGCACGTTCACCCACGAAGGGGAGACCATCGCGCTCACCCGCTGGCGTGCGGACACGACGCTCGATGATTGGGGAACCTGGATCTACGTACGCGACGAGGAGAGCGGTGCGCTCTGGTCGGCGGCGCGTCAACCGACAGGGCAACCGGCGCAAGAAGCACGCGTCTACTTCTACCCGCATCAGGTCGAGTTCCAGCGCCTGGATCAGGAGATTTATCTCAAGACCAACGTGACCGTCGCGCCGGGCGCTGACGCTGAGATTCGGCGGGTGACCGTCACCAATCGCAGCGGGCGGCGTCGCCGGTTGACGTTGACCAGCTACGGGGAAGTGATTCTCTCGTCCCAGGCCAACGACCGCGGACACCCGGCCTTCAACAAGATGTTTATCGAGAGCGAGTACTTGCCAGAGCACGACACCCTGCTCTTTCGCCGGCGACCGCGTTCGTCGGAGGAGGCCCCTTGGTATCTGGCGCATCTGGTGGTGGTGAAGGGGGATACGGGGGAAGAAAGCGCGTACGAGACCGACCGCGCGCGTTTCCTGGGGCGTAACGGGACGTTGCGGCGCCCCCAGGCGCTCACAGGGGAGTCCGTCGCGCTCTCGGGGACGACCGGCGCGACCTTGGATCCCATCATGGCGTTGGGGCAGACGCTGGAACTGCCGGCGCATCAGAGCGTGGAGCTCGCCTACGTGACGGTGGCGGCGACCTCGCGCCAGGAGGCGGAGGCGACGGCGGCGCGATACCGCACCTGGTCGCTGCTTGAGCGGGCGTTCGACGAGGCCGCTTCCAGCAGCGAGGTCGAGCTGAGCAAACGGGGCCTGACGGTCGAGGAGCTCCAGCGCTACCAGCAGCTGCTCTCGCTCCTCCTCTACCCGCATCCTGCTCTGCGTGCGGAGACCAAGACGCTGGCGGCAAATACGCTGAACCAATCGTCCCTCTGGCCCCACGCTATCTCCGGGGACTATCCCATCCTGTTGCTCCACGTCTCCGAGGAGGAGGAGCTGGGACTGGTCCGTAAAGTGTTGCAGGCGCATCAATATTGGCGCAGCCGGCAGCTGCAGATCGACCTGGTGATTCTCAACGAGAAAGCCGTTGGCTACGCCCAGGATCTGCAGGATCGCCTGCAACAGTTATTGCACCAGACCGACAACGACGCCTGGCTCAATCGACGGGGGGGAATCTTCGTCTTGCAGGGCGGACGCCTGGACGACGCGGCGCGGACGCTGTTACAGACGGTGGCGCGAGTCATCCTCGACGCGGGTGGAGGGACGCTGGCGCAGCAGATCCAGGACGTGTTGGAGAGTCCCGTGCGGCTGCCGCAACTCTCGCCCATTCGCCCCGAGTACCAGGCCGGCGAGAAGATATTGATGGCGCCGTCGCGCCCCGCCGATCTCCGGTTTGACAACGGTTTTGGCGGCTTCTCGCCCGACGGTCGCGAGTACGTCGTCTACGTCGAACCTGACCGACGTCCGCCCGCGCCCTGGATCAACGTTATCGCCAACGAGCACTTCGGCTTCCTGGTCTCCGAGGCGGGGAGTGGCTATAGCTGGGCGGTCAACAGCGGTGAGAACCGCCTGACGCCCTGGCGAAACGACCCGGTGCTCGATCTGCCCGGGGAGGCGCTTTATCTACGCGACGAGGAGACGGGCGACGTCTGGTCGCCGACGCCGCTGCCCGCCGGTGAGCAGGAGCCCTACCTGGTGCGCCACGGCGCGGGCTACTCGACCTTTGAACACAACAGTCATGGGTTCTACCAGCACTTGCGCCTCTTTGTGGCGCCCGACGCGCCGGTCAAGGTGGTGCGCCTGCGGCTGGAGAACGGCTGGGAGCATCCCCGGCGCGTCACGGCGACCTTCTACGCGGCGTGGGTGCTGGGCAAACACCGCGATCAGGAGCAACCTTACGTGGTCACGCAATACGATGTCGGGCGCAGCGCGTTGCTGGCGCACAATACCTACAGCATGGAGTTCGGCGAGCGGGTGGCCTTTGTGGCGACCGACCGGAACGTGCACGGGGTCACCGGCGACCGCACCGAGTTTCTGGGGCGGGAGGGCGACCTGGCCCGTCCGGCCGCGCTGGAGCGGGTCGGACTCTCCGGAACCACGGGGGGAGGGCTCGACCCCTGCGCCGCCGTGCAGGTGCACCTGGATCTGCAGCCCGGCGAGACGCAGGAGGTGACCTTTCTGCTGGGGCAGGGCGCCGACCGCGAGGAAGCGCAGGCCCTTATCGACCGTTTCCGTCAACCGGAGGAGGTCGCCCTTGCCTGGGACGCCGGTCGCGATTTCTGGGAGACGGTGCTGGGGACTGTGCAGGTGGAGACGCCCGACGCCGCTATGAACCTGCTGCTCAACCGTTGGCTGCTCTACCAGGCGCTCTCCTGTCGGCTCTGGGGGCGTTCGGCGCTCTACCAGTCCAGCGGCGCCTACGGCTACCGTGATCAGCTGCAGGACGTCATGTCGTTGCTGCACGCACAGCCGACGCTGGCCCGGGAGCACATCCTGCGGGCCGCGCGGCATCAATTCGAGGCGGGCGACGTTCTGCACTGGTGGCACCCACCGTCGGGCCGGGGCGTCCGCACCCGCATCACCGACGATCTGCTCTGGCTGCCCTACGTCACGGCGGAGTACGTGGAGGCGACCGGGGATACGGAGATCCTCGACGAGACCGCGCCCTTCCGCAAGGGCGAGCCGCTGGGTGAGGACGAGGAAGAACGCTACGGACACTACGCGCTCACCGAGGAAGCGGCCTCGCTCTACGAGCACTGCTGCCGTGCCCTGGAGCGAGGCAGCACATCGGGAGCGCACGGGCTGCCGCTGATGGGCGGCGGTGACTGGAACGATGGCATGAACCGCGTCGGCATTGAGGGACGCGGCGAGAGCGTCTGGCTTGGTTGGTTCCTGTACACGACCCTGACGCGCTTTGCGGCGCTGAGCGAGGCGCGCGGCGCTGAGCGTCGCGCAGCGCGCTTCCGCGAGCAGGCCGAGGCGTTGGTCGCCGCGCTGGAGACCCCGGGCTGGGACGGCGACTGGTACCGCCGGGCCTACTACGACGACGGCATGCCGCTGGGCTCCGCGCAGAACGAGGAGTGCCAGATCGATTCGCTGCCGCAGTCATGGTCCGTGATCTCCGGTGGCGGGCAGCTCGAGCGGGCCGCAGAGGCGTTGGACGCCGTCGACGAGCACTTGGTCCGGGCGGACGACCGTCTGTTGCTGCTCTTCACCCCGCCCTTCGACGCGACGCCTCACGATCCCGGCTATATCAAGGGTTATCCGCCGGGCATCCGCGAGAACGGGGGGCAGTACACCCACGGCGCGCTCTGGGTCGTCTGGGCCAACGCCCTGCTGGGCCGAGGCGACCGGGCCGCGGCGCTCTTTCGGCTGCTCAATCCCATTTACCACAGCGACACGGAGGAGAAGGCGCGCCGGTATGCCGTGGAGCCCTACGTCGTCGCTGCCGACGTCTACAGCGCGCCGGAACACCGGGGGCGCGGTGGCTGGAGCTGGTACACGGGCTCCTCCGGCTGGATGTACCGGACGGGCCTGGAGGCCATCCTGGGCATACAGCGCGAGGGCGATCGGCTCCGCGTCACGCCGAGCATCCCGGCGGAGTGGCCGGGCTATACGGTGCGCTACCGCTACGGCGAGACACTCTACGAGATCCGGGTGGAGAATCCAGATGGCGTCCAGAGCGGCGTGCGGGAGGTGCTCGTCGACGGCGAGACGCAATCGGATGGCTCGATCCCGTTGGCGGACGATGGCGTCGCGCACGAGGTACGGGTCATATTGGGAGAGGAGGACTGACGATGCCTGTTTATAATGCGGAGATTGCTAAAATTTTCAATAAGGTGGCCGATCTGCTGGAAATCGAGGGCGCCAACGAGTTTCGCGTGCGGGCCTATCGTCAGGCCGCGCGGACGGTGGAGAGTCATCCGCGCAGCCTGCGGGACATGGTCGCCGAGGGGGAAGACCTCTCGGAGCTCTCCGGCATTGGAGAGGATCTGGCCGGCAAGATCGTGGAGATCGTTCGCACCGGGGAGCTGGAGCAGCTGGACGCGCTCGAATCCCGCACGCCCGGCGCGCTGACCCGGCTGCTGGACGTCGAGGGGCTGGGCCCCAAGCGCGTGCAGAAGATCTACGAGGAGCTGGGGATCACCACCCTGGAGGAGCTGGAAGCGGCTGCGAAGGCGGGCGAGATTCGCGAGTTGAAGGGCCTGGGGCCCAAGACCGAGCAGAAGATCGAGGAGAGCGTGGAGAAGCTGGGGAAGATAGAGGAGCAGCGGACGCGCCTCGACGTGGCGGAGGAGGTGGCGGAGCCGCTGGTGGATTATCTGCGGGGACTGGAGGGCATCGATCGGGTGGAGGTCGCCGGCAGCTATCGGCGGCGCCAGGAGACCGTGGGCGATCTCGACGTCCTGGTCATCAGCGAGGACGCCGAGCCCACCATGGAGGCCTTTGTCAATTACGAGGACGTGGAGTCAATCGTCTCCCAGGGCGAGACGCGCTCGACGGTCATCCTGCGTTCGGGCCTGCAGGTCGACGTGCGGGTGGTGCCGGAGGAGAGCTACGGCGCGGCGCTGCTTTACTTTACCGGCTCCAAGGCACACAACGTCGCCCTGCGCAGGCGGGCCATGGACGAGGAGTTGAAGGTCAACGAGTACGGCGTCTTCCGGGACGACGAGCGGATCGCCGGCGTCTCCGAGGAGGAGATCTATGATTTGTTGGATCTACCCGTTATCCCGCCCGAGCTGCGGGAGGCGCGCGGCGAGTTGGAGGCCGCTCGCGAAGGTCGATTACCGGCGCTGATCACGCTGGACGATGTGCGCGGCGACCTGCAGACCCACACCCAGGCCAGCGACGGACATTCTACGCTGCGGGAGATGGTCGCGGCGGCCCGAGAGCTGGGCTACGAGTACGTCGCCATCACCGATCATTCGGCGTACGTCGGCGTGGTGCAGGGTCTCGACGTCGAGGCGCTGGCGGCGCGGGTGGACGAGCTCGCCGCGCTGGACGCGGAGTTCGCCGATTTCCACGTCCTCAAGGGCATCGAGGTCGATATCCTGGAGGACGGCTCCTTAGACCTGCCGGACGACGCGCTCGCCAAACTCGACGTGGTCGTCGCGTCGGTGCACACGCACTTCGATCTGTCGCAGGATCAGCAGACCGAACGCATCCTTAGGGCGCTGGACAATCCCCACGTGCACATCTTGGGTCACCCGACGGGGCGGCGCATCAACGAGCGGGCGGCTTATGACGTGGATCTCGAACGGTTGCTGGAAGCTGCCAAGGAGCGTGGCTGTTACCTGGAGCTCAACGCCAATCCCGAACGGCTGGATCTCAACGCCGTTCAGGCCAAGCGGGCCAAGGAGATGGGCGTCAAGGTCGCCATCTCTACCGACGCCCACCGGGCGCATAACCTGACGTTTATGCGCTTCGGTGTCGACCAGGCGCGCCGGGGTTGGCTGGAGCCCGACGACGTGCTCAACACGCGCAGCTGGGAGGACTTGCGGACGTTGTTGGAGTCAAGGAGCTGAGGATACAGGAGTGGAGGCGCCGATGAATGCAAAGAGGCCCGAGAACTTGACGCCGGCGATCGACCCGGCGAGGATCGAGACGCAGGCGGAGGCCGAGGAAGCCGTCGAGGCGCTGCGGGAAGCGATTCGCTATCACAACTACCGCTACTACGTCCTCGATGATCCCGTGATCTCCGACGCCGACTACGACCGCCTGATGCAGGAGCTGCGGACGCTGGAGCAGAAGTTCCCCGCGCTGCAGACGCCGGACTCGCCGACGCAGCAGGTGGGGGGCGAGCCGCGCGACGAACTGGGGCTGGTGGAGCATCCGCAGCCGATGCTCAGCCTCAAGGCAGTCTACGACGCGGACGACGTGCGCAACTTCGACGAGAACTGCCGGGACGAGCTGGACATCGACGAGGTGAACTACGTCGCCGAGCCCAAGTACGACGGCCTGGCGGTGGAATTGAGCTACGAGGACGGGCGCCTGACGGTCGCGGCGACGCGCGGTGACGGTCAGACCGGCGAGGATGTTACCGCTAACGTCAAGACGCTCAAGGAGGTGCCGCTGGTGCTGCTGGAGCAGGGCGAGTTCTCCGTCCCGGAGCGGCTGGTGGCGCGCGGCGAGGTCTACATGCGCAAGGACGAGTTCAACGAGATGAACCGTCGCCGTCGTGACGCGGGACAGGAGTCCTTCGCCAATCCCCGTAACGCGGCTGCCGGCTCCCTGCGCCAGCTCGACCCCCAGGTGACGGCGCGGCGTCCGCTGCACATCTTCTTCTACGCGCTGGCCGACGCGGCGGCGCACGGCTTCGACCGCCATTCGGAGGCACTGGCACAACTTCCGCAGTGGGGATTGCGCGTCAACGCGGAGCGGACGGAGCGCTGCGCTGGCGTCGAGGCGCTGCTCGACTATCATAGCGCCATGGCCGAAGCCCGCGACGATTTACCCTACGAGATCGACGGCGTCGTTTTCAAGGTTGACGATCTGGCGGCGCAGGAGACGCTGGGTACGCGCACGCGGAATCCTCGTTGGGCGCTGGCGTACAAGTTCCAGCCCCACCGCGCCACGACGACCGTCGAGGCCATCGAGGTGCAGGTGGGTCGGACCGGTCAGCTGACGCCGGTGGCGCACCTGGAGCCGGTGCACATCGGTGGCGTCGAGGTGCGTCGCGCGTCGCTCCACAACCAGAGCGAGATTGAGAACAAGGACATTCGCATCGGTGACACGGTGCTGGTGGAACGCGCCGGTGACGTGATCCCCTACGTGGTCAAGTCGATTCCCGAAGAGCGCGACGGGAGCGAGCGGCGCTTCGCCATGCCGGAGACCTGTCCCGTCTGCGATACCGAGGTCATCATGAGCGAGGATAAGAAGCGCGTGGACTGTCCCAACCTTAACTGCCCGGCCCAGCTGCGCGAACGGCTCACGCACTATGCCTCGCGGGAGGCTATGGACATTGAGGGACTGGGCGAGAAACGCGCCGAGCAGCTTAGCGACGCCGGCTTGGTCTCGCGCATCTCCGATCTCTACGATCTGACCAAGAAAGATTTGCTTTCCCTGGAGCGCTTCGCCGACAAGTCGGCGCAGAATCTCCTGGACGAGATCGAGGCCAGCAAGGAGCAGACACTGCCCCGCTTCCTCTACGCCCTGGGCATCCCCCAGGTGGGCGAGCACGGGGCGCGGCTCCTCGCGGAGCACTACGCGACGCTGGACGCGCTGATGGCGGCGGACCGGGAGGCGCTGGAGGCCATCGACGAGATCGGACCGGAGATGGCGCGCAGTATCGTCTCCTTCTTCGATCGGGAGGAGAGCAGGACGATCCTCCGGCGGATTCGTGAGGCCGGATTGACGTTGGAGAACTCGTACGCCGAAGGCGGAAAGACCTGCCTGGAGGGGCTGACCTTCGTCTTCACCGGCGCGCTCGACCGCTGGACGCGGGACGAGGTGCAGCGGTACGTCGAACAGCGCGGCGCTCGAGCCACCTCCAGCGTCAGCGGCGCGACCGACTACGTCGTCGCCGGCCCGGGCGCGGGCTCCAAGCTGGACGAAGCCCGTGCCCGTGACATCTCCGTGCTCGACGAGCAGGAATTTGTGGCGTTGCTGGAAGAACGCTGTGGTGAATCCGAGGATTGACTTTGACAAGGTGCGTTATTTCATGTATGGGCTCGTAGTTAGCGACGAAGCCCTTGGGCGGAGTCGCGACGAAGTCGCGTCATAACGCCACTCCGCTACGCTTGCCCTGTGGGGCAACCCTTGGGCATTGGCCCCCAGGACAAGTGTCCAAGGACTTCGTGGCTGGGAAGGAGATAAATCTGCTGAATCCGCTTAATCTGCTGATCTATTGTTTCACGGAATAAGAGAGAAATGAGGCACCTGTGCGTATCAAGGTAACACCGGAGATCAGGATCGACGATCGCAATATATCGTACAACTTCGTGCGGGCGTCCGGGCCGGGCGGACAGCACGTCAACAAGGCCGCGACGGCGGTACAGCTGCGCTTCGACGTGGCGAACTCGTCGCTGCCGGAGTGGATGCGCGAGCGTTTGGCCGAGCTGGCGGGGCAGAAGCTGACCCAGGATGGGGAGCTGCTCATTGAGGCCGCCGGACAGCGGTCGCAGGTACAGAATCGTAAGGAGGCGCGGCGTCGCCTGATGGATTTGTTGCGCCGCGCGGCCAAGCGCCCTAAGCAACGTAAGGAAACCAAGGATTCATCTATAAATAACTTCCCGATTTGGGGGCTTCCAAATCCTATGATAC